>CAYQNT010000030.1:9237-24919 GCA_964418865.1 uncultured Rikenella sp. | reverse complement strand
CATCATCAGGGAGTTTAAGGGAAGAGAGTTCAGGGTGTTTGTCATAAGGCCTAACGAAGGTGATAACTCCCCGGTCTACAGAGGCATGGAGCAACTGATAACCTATGGCAGCAATAGCAACTTCATCGCTCTCATAAGGCTGACACGCTATGCCAGAAAGAGGCGAAAAGAGATCTTTCATCTCTTCAATCTGGGGCCGCTCTTCCTGCTTTCTCTCCGATGGAGCGGGGTGAAGAGAGTGGTCTATTCAATTCATGGGACGGTTTACTGGCATAACCGGCCGGGGAAGATTGTGATGAAGCTTTTGTGGCGATTGGCTCTGGGCGGGGAGAGCCCGGTCTTTACTTCCAATTCCATCTATAGCGGTGATGTTTTCAGGAGCGAGATAGCTCCACGGGCTGAGTGCCACCTGCTCTACAATTTTATTGACACCTTTAGGTTCAGGTCAGACAGTGATGGTGTTAACAGTAGTGGAGTAAGAAAGGTTGTATATTCAGGGAGGCTGGTTCGGGGGAAAGGAGTTGAGCGCTGGGTAGAAACGGCTATAGCTGTTCACCGGGTAATGCCCGTGGTAAGGTTTGAAATCTATGGTGACGGGCCGTTAAGGGAGGAATTGAAAAGGATCATTGCTGGTAGCGATATGGAGGAAATAATATCCCTGAAAGGTCACAGTGACTCCATTGAAGAGGTATACAGGAATTCGGATGTGCTCCTTTTTCTCTCGGAAAAGGAGTCATTCGGGAATGTGGTGGTGGAGAGCATTCTCTGCGGCACTCCGGTGGTTGTCTCCGATATACCCTCAATGCGAGAAATATTCATGAATTTTCCGGAATTTCTTGTGCCGGCTGATGACAGACTGTTTGAGAACGTGATCAGTAAACTACGGGATATAAACAGGCTGAGAGAGCTTACTGCAATAGCCCGTAAAGAGTTTGCACATCGGTTTTCGCTGGAATCTCATATGACGAAACTCAGTACAATTTATTGTGATACTCGTGCGCACAGAGATTAAGATCCCAATAGCTTACTATCACAGTGTCGGGCCTCTGCTTCCCCATTGGTCCAGGAACTTTCTTACTCTGTCACCTGATGCTTTCAGAAAGCAGCTGGAATATTTTTATAATCGTTTTACGGTTATCTCACTGAAGGAGCTATGGATGATCAGAAGAGGAGAGATCACTCCTGTCAGGAATCCACTGGCTATCACATTTGATGACGGTTATTCCGATATATGGACTCATGCGTTTCCGCTGATGAAGGAATTTGGTGTGAAAGGAACAGTATTTGTCAGTCCATGGTTTGCTGATGAGAGACATATTCTAAGGTCGGTAGGAGATTCTCCGGGATTCCTCTCATGGAGAGAGATGAGAGTAATGGAAGAATCAGGGCTGGTTGACATTCAATCACACACAATGACTCACACCAAGGTCATTGGATCTGACAGACTTACTGACATACATCACCCGGGTGGTGATATTTTTTATCCGGCGGTTAACCTATTCCCTGAGAGAAGGACTGATCACATAAATGATCCATCATTTGAGACTATTTTGCCTTATGGCTTCCCGCTTTTTGAAGAGGGATCGGCAACGGTCACGCGGAGAATAACCATCAACCCGGATTTCATACAAGAGTGTATCAGCCTGTTCAATGGTTATGATTTCCGCAGTTTTGACAGGGAGGAGGCCCTCACCCTCTCCCGGCCGCTTTACGATGCTTACAGGGGAAAAGATAACCTGAAAGTATCCAGAGAGACGGAAGAGGAATATCTTGTAAGGGTCAGAGAAGAAATTTACGGGTCAAAAGCGATTATCGAAGAAAAGCTGGGCAAGAGAGTTGAGTTCCTGTGCTGGCCCCATGGAGATAATAACGACTCATTACATGCGATGGCTATGGCAGCCGGTTATCTGGCTACAACCACGGGGAAGGCTGAAGGTGTCAGATCAAATGATACAACAAGACTTCCTGACCGCCTTGCGGTGAGGTTTTCACCATGGATAAGGAAACAGAAGTCCATTATCAAACTGAAGGCATTGGCCGGTAGGTTTCCGTATGACTCCATGATAAAAATATCTGGATGGTTAAGAAACATAAGACCATCAGGGCATAGAATATGACAGAATTTATCCTTGAAATTCCGCTGAGCGGCACTGTTCATGATCTGACAGCGCTTTTTAATATAATGCCGCGGGCAGACCTGCATCTTAGTGACAAGGGGCATGAATTTTTAGCCTGGGGAGACCCAATATGCACCGCTAAGACGGCGGGCATGATCATGAACAATGCCTCGCTCTCTTTCATCGTGAATAATATCTACGGGCATTATTACTTTCTCTACCTGAACAAAGAGACCGGTGAGATACTTGCCGGAAACTCAATGTTCAGCCTGCTGCCATTGTATTATCACTGCACTCTGTCGGCTCTGTTTTTATCAAATAATGCTGTTTCGCTGGGGCGGCACCTGGGAATGTCACGAACAGACAAACGTTTCGTTCTTGAGACGATCCTCTTTAACTATCCGCTTTTCAACAACAGCATTGTTGAGGGGATAGCCCTTCTCCCAGCAAACTCTTCGCTCCGTATCTCAGACAGTAGTTTTTATATTGTCAGTCACACGCGGATTGCAGATTATTTTAAAAGTGGCATGATATCACAGAAGGAGGCCGTAATGATTCTTTCTGACAAATTTGTTGAGGCGGTTGAGAAATATTTACCTGAGGAAAAATATGCCTGCTCTGTGACCGGAGGTCTTGACGGCAGGACACTTGCCTCTGCAGGCAGGTATCACAGGAGGGATTTTACAGTTTTCGCTTTTGGGAACGAAGAATCAAAGGATCTCATTTTGGCCAGGGATCTTTCAGAGAGGCTGGATCTTCATTTCAGGAGTATTCTCCTTGAAGATGATTATGTGAAAAGTCACAGTCTTGCGTGTGGGAGGGAGTTCATTGAAGCTTCCTCCGGAACGGCCACCTTTGCACGTGCCCATTATCTGTTTTCTGCCCGGTCACTGAGTGATGACTACCGGTATATGGTCACCGGCAATTTCGGAAGTGAGATATTGCGTGCTGCTCATGTGGCCGGCGTGGTTATCTCCGCAAACCTCTTTACCCTGTTCAACGCAGACCAGGCCACAGAAGCTCTACGTATTATCCGGGAAAGCAGGGAGTTCAGGTGTCTGAACATTGATGCTTTCAGCAACGAGTGGCAGGCTCTGCAGGAGGATGTTTTAAAGCTTCCATGCTTTGATCCCTCCTATTCGGGACTTACAAAGAATCAAAGGTTTTATGTATTTGTATACGAGGAGCTCTTCAGGAAATACTTTGGGGCTGAACTGGCAAACCAGTTCAGATATATCAGGAACAGAACGCCGTTTCTTGATATTGACTTTGTCAAGGCAATACTTGAGACTGAGCTGGCCGGGATCCACTCGGAATTTTTTGAGCATAACCCATTTAAGAGATACAAGGGGCAGGTTCTTTATGCTCATATAATAAAAAAGACCTTCCCTCCTTTTGGGAAGGTTATGACGGACAAAGGGTATCGTCCGGAGGACTTGATAAGCTTCTTCGGGAAGGCAGCCATTGTAAGAGGATATCTTGGGAAGAAAAGATCAGCACGTCGTTACAGTGATGACCCAAACAGTGTTGTCAGAGCATGGATGGCAAACCGTGAACAGTGGCAGCAATCAATGATGTCAGACGGGTGGATTGACAAAGGAGAGAACCTGGAAGACCTGGAGAGGGAATTATTGTTTAAAATATTGAGTTTGTCATATATTACGGGCGGGTCGTCTTTGGGAAAAGAGAGGATAGAATTGATAAATCCGTTAAGATGAATAAAATCAAGGCAATCATCCTGGCGAATGAGCTTGCAGGTGACCACAGAGGGTGGGTTGATGCCTGTGAGAATTCCCGCAATGTGCTTGATTACAGAGTGGTCAACCTGACCTCTTCCGGATGGCTGCAAGATATACGGGAGCAACCTGCGGATATTCTGCTGGCTAAACCGGGAGGCCTGACCGCTCAGCTAAAGCAGCTTTATGATGAGAGGATATTTATTCTTGATAAAGTTCTGGAACAGACCATATTCCCTTCACCAGAGGAGATTTACATATATGAGAACAAGCGCTTTTTCTCTTCCTGGCTGGAAGCCAATGGAATTCCACACCCTCTCACGTATGTCATATATGATTATGAAGAGGCTCTGAAATTCATTCGGGAGAACGCGTTGCCGGTGGTAGCCAAAACAAGTACTGGCGCTTCGGGGAGTGGCGTTACGATACTCAAGTCCGTTGATGAAGCCGTACGTTATGTCAATGATAGCTTCTACGGTGCGGGCTCTCCTCAGAGAACAGGTCCTAATATGGATAAGGGCGGGTTGGCGAAGAGGGGTTCTTATTATCTGTTTCATCCGCGTGAATTAGGGAGGAAGATTTTCATTTACCGGTCAAGGGCAGCTAACAGGCAAAAGGGCTTTGTGATATTTCAGGCATTTGTCTCACATGATTATGAGTGGAGAGCTGTAAGAATAGGTGATAGTTTTTTTGCCCATAAGAAGATCAGGGCAGCAGACAAGGCCAGCGGCTCGCTCATGAAGAATTACGACAATCCACCGTTAAGCCTGCTTGATTTTGTTATGGGGATAACCGATAAACATCATTTCTACAGTCAGGCAATTGATATTTTTGAGACGAAGAGGGGCTATCTGGTTAACGAGATGCAGTGTATTTTTGGCCAGAGTGATGATTACCAGATGATGGTGAACGGAAAGCCCGGCAGGTATGTGCGTAGTAACGGAGAGTGGCTTTTTGAGGAAGGTGATTTTGCCCGTAACGGTTGTTATAACCTGAGACTGGAATATCTTATTGGTAATCTGCGACCAGGGACTGATGTGGAAAAACAGGGATGAGAGCGGTCTTTATTGTGACAGGCTGAAAAAGTCAAAATGAAAGTGTTGTTTGTTTCAAGCGGAAGGAGCGGCGGTACAGGTATTGTGGTTCGTAATCAGGGTGAGTCACTGAAGGCTGCCGGGATAGAACTGGATTATTACTCCATTAATCCCGGGTTTTCAGGGTATCTGGCTGCAATGTCCGGGATAAGGAAGAGATTCAGGGAAGGAGGCTATGATCTTATTCATGCCCATTATGGCCTCAGTGCCCTCGCAGCCTCAATGGCCGGACGATATCCACTGGTTGTATCCCTGATGGGATCTGATGTTTTCATGTCAGGAGCACTCAGGATGATGACCAGATTCCTCTGCCGTTTCAGGTGGGATGCTACTATTGTCAAGACGGAAGGAATGAAAAGAAGACTAAAGATATCTGCGGCAGAGATCATTCCTAACGGTGTGGATACTGAGCGGTTTAAGCCCTCTCCTAATCCGGAAGCCAGAATTAGTGTAGGTTACTCTGCAAACCGTAAGCTGATACTGTTTGCTGCTGATCCTGGCAGAAAGGAGAAGAACTACAGCCTGGCGGCGGAAGCGGTCAGATTACTGAATGATCATGAGGCAGATCTTAAGGTTCTTTACGACATCCCCAATAGTGAAATGCCTTTGTGGCTGAACGCAGCAGACCTCCTTCTTGTGACATCTTGCCGGGAGGGTAGTCCGAACATTGTGAAGGAGGCTATGGCATGTTGCTGTCCAATTGTATCGACAGATGTAGGAGATGTTTCTGCGATGACGGAAAGTTTAGCTGGATGTTATATAACTTCAGATGACGCATCGGATATTGCTCTAAAGATTCATAAAGTGCTGGAGTCATGTGAAAGAACGAATGGCAGGGAAAGAATCATTGCTCTGGGTCTTGATGCCGTGAATGTTGCCGGTAAAATCATTTCAGTGTATGAAAAGATCGTCAGCTGACATCAGGCGCGGAGCAATAATCCTGGGGGGGCATGTGCAGGCTCTGGGTATAGTAAGGATACTGGGAAGCATCGGTATTCAGACTGTTGTTATTGATAGCACCGGGGCTGCGATAGCCAGGCGGTCAAGGTACTGCAATGCTTTCTTCATGGTTCGCGACGGAGATCTCGAAGGATTTCTTTTGAGTGACTCATTCAGAAGCAGGCATGAGAACTGGGTTATTTTCCCGACTAATGATTTTCATGTCAGACTATTATCTGTCACCAGGGCTAAGCTGGAGCTGTTTTACAGGGTCAGCACTGACAACTGGGAGGTGACCGAGATCTTTTACAATAAGAAAAAGACCTATAAGCTGGCAGAACAGACCGGTGTACCCATCCCTAACACTTTCTTTCCTGCAGGGATTGATGATCTGAACCAACCGGAGATCAGGTATCCATGTATAGTCAAGCCTGCTGTTATGATAGATTTTTACAGAAAGGTGAAAAAGAAGGTCTTCCTCTGCCGCGATCTGCAGGAGTTAAGGGATAATTATATGAGAGCACTCAGGGTTATTCCTGCTGATGAGATAATTATTCAGGAGGTAGTTGCAGGTGATGGCAGTAATCAGTTCTCGTCATGTTTTCTCTTCCTTGACGGAAAGAGTTATGTTAATCTTACGGCATGCAGGCTACGGCAGCATCCTATTGGTTTCGGCAATGCCACCACCTATGCCGAGGTGGCGGATATCCCTGCACTGACAGTGTACGGTGAGATGCTTCTTAAGGCAGCGCATTACAACGGCATCTGCGAGGTGGAGTTTAAGCTGGATACCAGGGATGGGAAATATAAACTGCTTGAGGTCAATCCCCGAACCTGGAAATGGCATAGCATAGCGGAGAAAGCTGGAACCCCCTTTCTCCCTCTTTTTTTTGATCATCTTACTGGAATTAATATCTCCCAGCACGAAGGATACCGACCTGCCTCCTTCTGCCACATGATAACTGATCTGCCTGTGAGGCTGGCATTGTTTTTAAGGGGGGATCGAAACTGGAAAAAACTCCGGCGACCGGTTCAGCATGCAGTATGGTCGGGGAATGACCCTGCCCCATGGTTTTATGAGAAACTTTATCTTCCTGCCTTTTTAATAAAGAGATAAATGAGTGGATTAACTGTCTTTATAATCATTCTGGCCGGTTCGCTTGCAGCAAGCACCCTGCTTTATCTTTACCTGATTCACAAGACCAGAATCAGGAGCAGGTATCTTATAATAGACAATCTTGTTGTGGCCTTGGCCGCGGCACTTACCAGTTGCGTCATATACAGGTTACTGCCGGGCTTTCTATGGCCTTTGTTGCTGTTGATTATACCTGCTATTGTTGTGTTGTTATCTTTTTCACTGACCATGATCCGTTTCTGGAGAACTCCGCGAAGGGCGGTTCGTGCAACACCCGGGCAGGTGGTCTCCCCTGCTGACGGGAAGGTGATCTATATCCGTAGGATTGACGCAGGAGAGCCGCCCGTTGCAATAAAAGGCAATATTCATTCCAGGCTCGAAGAGATAACCAGGGCGCCTTTGCTGGAGGGTGCAGGATGGCATATTGGCATTAACATGACACCCTTTGATGTGCATAAGAATTGTTCTCCCATTTCGGGGAAGGTCATTCTGAGCAGACATTTTAACGGCAGGTTCCTTTCCCTTAAAAATAAGGCAGCAGTAGCTGAAAATGAGAGGAATACATGGGTGTTTCAAAATGACAGCTTAATGATAGGCGTGGTTCAGATAGCTTCAAGATTGGTCAGGAGAATAGAAACATACGTGCCCGAGGGGGAAAGCGTCAGGCAGGGTGACTGGATAGGTATGATACGCTTCGGGAGCCAGGTGGATGTTATTTTGCCGGCCTCATGCCGTATTCTTGTACATACCGGCGAACAGATATATGCAGCCAGTACTATTATTGCTGAGCAAGATTAAACAAATCAGTATACACAAACATAACATTACTAAAATTTTGTACATGGGGCTTATCCCGCTGGGGCAGGACAAGCTATCCGGCCTTTGAAAATTAAGTATAAATGGATGAAAATTCTGATTGATATAGGTCATCCGGCTCACGTCCACCTTTTTCGCAATTTCTATCACGAGATGAAAGAGCGGGGACATGAACTGGTTGTTACGGTAAAAGAGATACCAGCCGCAACAGAATTGCTGAATCTGTATGGAATTCCCTTCATTTCACTGGGGCGCAAGTCTGACAGCATTGCATGGAAGGGGTTCAGGCAACTGTCATATGACCTCAGGATGTTAAGGATAGTCAGACGGAGCGGTATGGATATTGGTGTGGGGTCATCAATAACACTTGCCCATGTCTCGCGCATCACAAAGATGAAATCCATAATCTTTGATGACGATGATGACGAGGTTGAACCCCTGTTCAGGTACTTCGGTCATACTTTTACCGATGTGCTTGTTTCTCCTGAAGCGCTGAAGAATAAAAGAAGGAAGGCAGACACTGTATATTATCCCGGCTATCATGAGCTTGCATACCTTCATCCTGACAGGTTTACCCCTGACCCGGCGGTTTTGAAAGAGGTAGGGCTGAAGGAGGGAGAGCCCTATTTTGTGCTAAGATTCAATGCTTTCAAGGCACATCATGACGGAGGAGCTGTAGGCCTTCTGCCACATCAGAAGAGCTGGCTTGTGGAGGTTCTTGAAAAAAGAGGAAAGATTCTGATCACCAGTGAGAAAGAAATTGCGGCGGAGTTTGAAAAATACCGGATAAATATTTCCCCTACAAAAATACACTCCCTGCTTTTCTACAGCACCATGTTCATAGGTGACAGCCAGACAATGACCTCAGAGGCCGCAGTACTGGGGACTCCTGCCTTGCGATGCAATACATTTGCAGGCCGCATCTCATATCTTGAGGAGCTGGAGAAAGAATACGGACTGACCTTTGCATACCGGCCTGAAGATTTTGAACTGCTGATGATCAGGCTTGAAGAGTTGCTTGCAATGCCGGATCTGAAAGGTGTGTGGCAGTCGAAACGAAGGGTGATGCTTGATCAAATGATGAATGTTACGACATTTATGATCGAACTGGTGGAAAAAACCAGAAGAGAAAAGCCCTTGGAGAGCTAAACCCTGAGATACAACTTTTTGCTGCAAAATGCGTATAAGCAGGTTCAGAAGAGATTAAAATATTACAGAAATGAAAAGATTAGTCTTTATCCAAATATTTTTGTTTTCATTCATATTTCTACTTAACTCAAAGGGAAGGGATATCGCCATTCCTGTGAAGCTAGTTGACTATACCATTAGTTATCAATGGGATATTCTTAAAGGTGAGTGGGTGAAGCCAGTAAAGAATATTAATATTTATGGTGAGCGTAACAGAGTTGAGATGACAGTAACTGTTAACCTGGCATCAATGGATACGGTATCAAGAACAGTCTATGTATTCAACGAAACAGGAAGGCGAACGGAGTATTACACTCAGAACTACAGCGGTGGTTTATGGATCAATGTCAGAAAATACTCTCATATCTATGATGAGGCAGGACGGGCACAGAGCCAGATAGTAATTGACTGGAAAAACGAGGTGTTGGTGTATAACCGCAAGCAGGATTACTATTATGATGAAACAGGAAAGGTGGGCCACATGATCTATCACGGATGGAATGGTTCTGAATGGTACGAGACTGCTACTGAATATTACTCTTACAATGAGGATGGGCTGCTGATCGGTAGTGAGAGTTACGATATGAATGGAGTCCGGATCAACAGGTGGGCATACGAATTGAATGACTACAATAAAAGGACCCGAAGAGTTGTGGAGAATTGGGGACAGGAGGGGTGGTTCAACGGTTACCAGGACCTATACTTTTATGATAAGTGCGGAGATGCCACGTCAGCCCTGAGACAAGTTTACAGAAACAATGAGTGGGTAAACCAGTCAAATGTTGAATATCACTGGAAGTTTGACCTTGATAGATGTTGCCCTAAACAACTGGTTGCAGTATGCCATAAGGGTCATACTTTATATGTTTCAAAAAATGCAGTGAAGGCCCACCTGGCTCATGGTGATTGTTTAGGTAAATGTCTGGAAACAGAGTACCGGAGGTCATCAGAAACATCACGAATAAGTAATCTGGGGAATACGGAATTACAAGTCTGGCCAAATCCTGCTACCGACAGAATATCAGTAAAACTGAAGAATAACGAGTGCACTATTTCAAGGATAGAGATTGTGGATATTTATGGGAACAGGGTAAAAGTTATGAGCACAACCGGAGAAAATGAGATAACGGTTAACAGGGACAACCTACATAGTGGAAGCTATGTGATGAGGGTGATAGCTGATCAGACCTATTCAGTGATTGTTATTTTCAAATAGGACATTTTTGTTTACCGGTCATTTTATATTTGGAGAGTGGATTTCACGCTTAGGAAATATATAGCACTTTTATCTGCATTGGCAGACAGCGGATATTCATTCCTGACTTTTGAGGATTATATGAGAGATGACACAACCCCATGGATCATCCTCAGACATGATGTTGACCGGATTCCGGCCAATGCCTTAAGAATGTCAGCCATTGAAACCGGACTTGGAATAAGGGCAAGCTATCACTTTAGATACCCAAAGGACGGACGGTATGAAGAATCAATTAAAACAATTGCTGCCCGGGGGCATGAGATTGCATATCATTATGAGGAGCTGGAGGTGATTTTCAGGAGTGAAAATAGTTTTAAGAAAAGGATTCATCTCCGGTTGAATGGGAAGGAGTGCATGAGTGAAGAGATCATCAGCGAATACTATGATAAGGCCTGGCGGTTGTTTGAGGAACGACTGGAGGAGATGAGGAATTACTATCCGGTGAAGATAATCTCAATGCACGGAAGCCCTTTTTCGCCGTTTGATAACCGCGAAGTCTGGAAACATAAAAGATACAGTGATTTGGGGATCGAGTGTGAAGTGTATCATGACATAAATTACTCAGAGGTGCTGTACCTGACGGATACTGGAAGGAGATGGAACGGCGATAATTATAATTTGCGTGACAGGCCGGCACATGACTCTTCTCATGCACAATGTTCTTACCTAAATCGCCGTTTTAACTTCGACTCAACTGACAGCATTATCGCATCGTTGAGAAAAGGGATACTACCCTCTAAGGTAATTATCAGTACACATCCGCAGCGATGGAATAATAATCCATTACGGTGGATGATTGAATTATCAGGACAGGGAGTAAGGAATTTTGTGAAAAAGAGGCTGAAAAAACCTACATGATTGGCAAAAACTACCAAGACGAATAAAATATGATTTTCAATATGGTTGAAAAGTCCTTTAAAATGCTGAATAATAAGCAAAAATATACTATCAGACACCTTTCAAACGTTTTTCCTTTAGGTTGCAAATTGAATGCAACCTTTTTTATTGAATTGCAGTCGTATAAACGTACTACGGCATTTTTTCATGTTTAAAAACGAACCTGTGATGGAAGCTCAATATTTTAGACAGACTCACTTAGCGCTTAAGCACAAAGCAAGAGAATTCATAATCCTGCTTTCTCTGTTGCTGATTCCGGCAACAGGGATAATGGCACAGCCTAACTGGATAGCGGGTACCCCGTCAATCAATTCTACGGCGCCAACAAGCATAAATGTCAATTACGGTATTGATGTCCCAGGTACGGTTTATGTCATTGTATTCAATATCAATACAGCAGCAGTACTTACACCTGCTTATGTGCGGGGCTTTGCTATCAGCGGAGGTGGTGGCAGTATTATTGCCACAGCCGTTTTACCTGTCGCCGGAGGAGACGCTAATACTGTACTACAGCATCTCTTCAGTGGGCTAGCTGTAAACACTCTTCATACGATATATTTCGTTGCTGAAAACTCTTCAGGAGTCGTTCAGACCTCCACTTTCCGAGTGCAGGCAACTACAATGCCCTGTCCCAAAATCACACTCTTCAACTTTTTCGGGAACCTGGGGGAGTGTGTTAATCTTGGGGCTCAGGGGATGTTTCAGGTATCACCCCTTGGAGTATCGCCTACCGGGATACTGGCAGGGAGCCAGTGGACGGTGGACTGGGGTGACGGATCAGCCATATGGACCTACACGTCAACAGCGGATGATGATCTTCCCCCCATGCAGCTTCACAGCTTCTCAGCTACAATTAACTGTGCCTATATTGGCACATGGACGGTAAAGAACCCTTGCAATGAATTTTACGCCGTGCAGGGTGTCTTCGTGGTTCATGGCAGGGATATTCCTTTGGAGGGCGACGGTCTCCTTCAGATGCGGGAGACAACTACCGGAGATGTTGGTATTGTATATGTTTGCGAAGGAAGCGAACATAATATCACTCTGCAGGACATAAGCAGATGGAACTGTCAGAATCCGAGCGTTCCTCCTCCGCTTGTGCCATCTGATTATGATAATGACAAACCTCGCACAATTCAGTTTGTTTATGGTGAAACGCCTGCCGGTGCGCCAATGAACACCATTACCGGGAACGTTCTGGTAGACGGTACAAATGTTGCTAACGGTTCCGGCGGCTACGTTGGGCCTGTGATCGGGCCGTTGAATCCTCCTAACCCCAATACTCTGACTGACGTAATAACCATTCCTGCCACATGTAAGGCTGGAGAGAGATTCTATGTCTATTTAAAAGACTGGAACAAGTGTAATCCGTTTATTGATGAGGATATGGATTACGTCTTTGAACAGTTTATTATTGAGGTAATTGAGGCTCCCCCGGCTCCCCTGGTAGATACTCCGCAGACCTATTGTTTTGGTAGTGTGGCACCCACCCTTACAGCCACCCTTAGTCTTGCCGGGAACACCTTTAACTGGTATGATGATGCTGCATTAACCATACTTCTGCATTCCGGCAATACGTTTAGTCACGGAAAGACTGCACCGGGGACCTACGATTTTTATGTAACCGAGACCAGCGGTGTAAACGGATGTGAAGGCCCGCCTTCTAGAATTGACCTTATTATCAGAGAGGCGCTTCCCATGCCTGGTGACATTTCAGGTCCTTCGGAGGTGTGTATTAACGCTACCGGTCAGGTTTTTTCCGTTGCTGATAATCCGCCTACCATGCCTTATGGTGGGGCTACTGAATATATATGGACGGTGCCTGCCGGATGGACGATCACCAACGGTCAGGGCCAGCGGCAGATTACTGTTAACATAGGCGGGGCTGCCGGGAGCAGGTCTGTCAGTGTCATTAACAGATATATCAATGACCCGCGCTGTCCTTCGCCCTCAAGAACATTTAGCGTGACAGTCAATCCGCTCTCTGTAGGAGGGTCTGTCAGTGGTACCACTCCGATATGTATCGGGTCACCCACAACGCTTACACTCTCTGGGCATACCGGAACAGTAGTGCGATGGGAGAGAAGGCTGCTCCCTGCGGCTGCATGGACTAATGTGGCCAACACAACCACTACATACACCTACACACCCCCTTCTATTGGTACATGGCAGTTCCGGGCACTTGTTAAAAGCGGTTCCTGCTCCAACGCGTACTCATCTGCCGGCAGTATACAGGTTGATCCGCTGTCAGTCGGGGGTACGACATCGGGAGGGAATAGCCCCATATGTATAAACACTCCGACGGGTAACATCACTCTGTCAGGCCATTCCGGAGCGGTTGTGCGCTGGCAGTGGCGGCGCAACGGAGGCGGCTGGAATGACGTTACGAATACAACCACAACCCTGAACTATACACCAACCAATTCCGGAACTTATGATTTCAGGGCTGAGATAAAGAGCGGTTCATGTCCCTCGGTTTACTCAACACTTACAACGATAGTTGTCAATCCTTTATCGGTAGGTGGTTCAGTTACAGGAGGCAATACACCGATATGCCTGGGCTCTCCAACAGGCACAATGACGCTTGGCGGATACACAGGTACCATACTAAGATGGCAGAAAAGAGTTGATGCCGGTGGATGGTCAGATATAGCAAACACCACAACCACCTATTCCGAAACTCCTTTTTCAGCAGGAACATGGGAATACCGTGCAGAGGTGCAGAGCGGAGCATGCTCCTCAGCCTTCTCCACTCCAAGGACGATTGTGGTGACTTCGCCTTCTGTCGGAGGGTCTATTGCAGGTGGGATAACACCTCTCTGCCCGGGAATTACTACAGGGACAATGACACTCTCCGGCTACAATGGCGCCATAATCAGATGGGAAAAGCGGGTTGACGGTGGTTCATGGAGCAATATTTCCAATACTAATGCTACATATTCAGAAATTCCAACATCTTCAGGCACATGGGATTATCGTGCGTATGTTCAGAACTCTCCCTGTTCCGCTGTCTATTCAGCTGTCAGGACTATTGTGGTCAGACCTCAGTACAGTGCCCAGCTACATGATGATATCAATATCTGCAATAATACTGGCACAAATTTCAATATTGCCCTTTCAGGTGGCGCACCTCCTTATACCATTAATTATACCCGTAACGGAACTGCACAAGCGCAGTTAAACAATTACGCCAGCGGAACTAATGTTCCGACAGGAGTGCTGACCAGCGGTAATTATGTTTATGTTCTCACATCTGTGGTTGATGCCAACGGCTGTAATGCACAGTCGCTTGGAACGCTCATTACGGTCACTGTAGGCGCTCCTCTTGGCCTGGCAACTATCTCAGGCAGTGGTAACGGCTGCTTCGGAGCTTCGAGCTGGTTTGCTCTTAATGTAGGCGGTGGAGCACCTCCGTTCAGAGTGACTTACAAGCTTGACGGCGGAGCCGATGTTCTCTACTCCGGCTACGATAACGGAGACCATATTAATCTCGGAGCACTCAGCGCAGCCAGTCATACGGTTCATATCGTATCAATACAGGATGCATGTGATAACTACGTTCTTACCCTTCCGGCCGATTATCTGTTCAGCATCAATGCGATACCTGATGCTGGTGCAACGGTGAACAACACATCTGCATTATGTAATAACGGAACCACAGATATAGTTCTTCAATCGACAGTTCCTTCATCTAACTTTACGTGGACTGTCTCAAACTCGCCCGGTGTGACATGGACGGCAGGAAAGGCCCCTGCCGGGGGCACCCGCGTTAACGGCATAGGAACTGCAATTGCACAAAACCTTGAGCATACTGCCACATTCCCCACAACAGTAACTTACACTATCACTCCAACTGGTCCGTTGCCAACTTCCTGTCCAGGTACAGCAATTACAAGGACAGTTATTGTAAACCCATCAGCCCAGGTCAATGACCCTGCAGACCAGGTACATTGCGCTGGCACCGCTGTTCCGGCATTGACTTTCAGTACCAACCGCACAGTTGGTGTGACCACCTATTCATGGACCAACTCCAACACTGCCATAGGCCTCGGAGCGGGACCGACAGCAGGCAATCTGCCTGCCTTCACGGCAACCAATGCAGGTACGGCACCGATAAGTGCCACCATTACGGTTACACCCACATTCACCAACGGAGGAGTAAGCTGCACAGGCACTGCCCAGACCTTTACCATTATTGTCAACCCGACAGCTCAGGTCAATGATCCTGCAGACCAGGTACATTGCGCTGGCACCGCGGTTCCGGCATTGACCTTTACTACTGGTCGTACCGGAGGTGTCACAACCTATTCATGGACCAACTCCAATACTTCCATAGGCCTTGGAGCGGGACCGACAGCAGGCAACCTGCCTGCTTTCACGGCAACCAATGCAGGTACGGCACCGATAAGTGCCACCATTACGGTTACACCCACATTCACCAACGGAGGAGTAAGCTGCACAGGCACTGCCCAGACCTTTACCATTATTGTCAACCCGACAGC
>CAYQNT010000030.1:0-9137 GCA_964418865.1 uncultured Rikenella sp. | reverse complement strand
CAGACCTTTACCATTATTGTCAACCCGACAGCCCAGGTCAATGATCCTGCAGACCAGGTCCATTGCGCCGGCACCGCGGTTCCGGCATTGACTTTCAGCACCAACCGCACAGTTGGTGTGACCACCTATTCATGGACTAACTCCAACACTGCCATAGGCCTTGGAGCGGGACCGACAGCAGGCAACCTGCCTGCTTTCACAGCAACCAATACAGGTACGGCACCGATAAGTGCCACCATTACGGTTACACCCACATTTACAAACGGAGGAGTAAGCTGCACAGGCACTGCGCAGACCTTTACCATTATTGTCAACCCGACAGCCCAGGTCAATGATCCTGCAGACCAGGTCCATTGCGCCGGCACCGCGGTTCCGGCATTGACTTTCAGCACCAACCGCACAGTTGGTGTGACCACCTATTCATGGACTAACTCCAACACTGCCATAGGCCTTGGAGCGGGACCGACAGCAGGCAACCTGCCTGCTTTCACAGCAACCAATGCAGGTACGGCACCGATAAGTGCCACCATTACGGTTACCCCCACATTCACCAACGGAGGAGTAAGCTGCACAGGCACTGCACAGACCTTTACTATTACGGTAAATCCGACTCCGGCGCTGAATAGCACCCTGACACCTGCAGATCTCTGCAGCAATGCACCGTTTATTTATACGCCTACCTCGCTCACAGCGGGAACAACGTATAGCTGGACAAGGCTTGCGGCTGCAGGAATTACCCCTGCCGGGCCGGTCAGCGGTACTAACGGAGTAAGCGAGACTCTTCGCAACCTTACATCTGCAACCATTGCTGTTACCTATGAATATGTCTTAACTGCGAACAGTTGCAGTAACACTCAAAATGTCATAGTTAATATTAAGCCCGAGCCAGTTATTTCTAATCAGTCGGCAGCTGTCTGTTCAGGAGAGACGCTTACGCATCACATCCTGCTTGACAACTTTGTCAATCCCGGAGCTAATGTAACATTCACATGGCCGGCACCGGTACTTTCAGGCGGCCTTACAGGCGGAACAGACAGAAGTGTTCCTTCATCGGCTGATATGACCGCTAGTTTTGTTAACACTTCTGCAGATCCTCAGACTGCCACTTATACGGTGACACCTGTTTATAACGGCTGTACCGGTCAGACAAAGACTATTGTTGTGACCGTGGGATCACAGCCTGTTTTGGGTAACCTTGACAGGTTTGCCTGCAGTGCTGTTCCTACAGGTCTGGTTATGGCTGTCGCGCCCACATCATCGCCGGCAACAACATATGACATAGGTCTGATAACCGTTCAGGCAGGTCTTGTAGCTGCAGGCAGTAATGCTGTTGCCACAAACGGCATTGCAGATGTAAATTTCCTTGCCAATGACCGTTTCACCAATGAGACAGGTGTCAACAGAACTGTCACATACCGTATAAGGCCCGTTTTCGGGGCCACTTGTATCGGTGACTGGGTCAACGTGGTTGTCACTGTCAGGCCTCAGCCGGTGATACTGCCGGGACAGGTCCAGACTGTATGTTCAAATACGGCTGCCTCACGTGAGATACTTCTTGTACCTATCAACACACCCGCTGGAAGTACTTTCAGCTGGCCGGTACCTGTCATGTCTGACGGATCAATACAGGGAACAGCTGCTACCGGTCTGCCAGCAGATCCGGCAGGCACGCCGCACATAAAGGATACATTTGTAAATTATGGTGTTACTCCTATAACCGCTACCTACACGGTAACGCCAACGAGCTCATTCGGCTGCGACGGCACTCCGCGTGTTGTGGTGATAACAGTTAATCCCGAGCCTGCTGCTCCGGTGATAACCGGAGATGATCTCCTCTGTACCAATCAGGCTGGAATCGTCTATATGGTTCCGCTTAATCCGGGGTCGTCATACACATGGACTGTACCTGCATCTGTAGGAACAAAGACTTTTGATGCAAACTCAAATGCAATAATAATAACTGCTGCCGCTGCTACCGGCAGTGGAACCATCACAGTAACGGAGACCAACAGCTATGGTTGTACCGGTGTTGCCGGTACCTTCGACGTGGATGTACTTGCTCCGTCTGCCATTTCAACAATAACTGGCGATGATGTTGTCTGTGCACTTGAGACTGCCGTATACTCCGTTCCGAATAATGCCGGGTCAGTATATACCTGGGGTTATCCAACCGGGGCGGCACTGATAGGTGATCCGTCGGCAGCCTCAGTAACCATTACCTTCGGCACCGTTAGCGGAAGCATATCCGTGCGTGAGGTCAATGCTGCAGGTTGTATCACTATTCACACGCCGCTGCCGGTGACCGTCAGGCCTCTGCCAACAGCAATCATCAGCAATAGCGGAACAATATGTGTTGAAGGCAACCTTCCGATTAACATCGCTCTTACGGGTACAGCCCCGTGGAGCGTGATATATGCCATCAACGGCGCTGCACAACCCGCATTGAATATTGCCACCTCACCGTATACCCTTAATGCCAATTTAGCTGGGAATTACACAATCATAAGCGTTACCGATGCAAACAATTGTACAAACGTCGGAATTGGTAATGCCTCTGTATCATTTTTCCCGGTGCCCACAGCAACCATCAGCGGTACAACAGAAATGTGTTCAGGAGGGTCTGCAGTCATTACAATCGCACTGACAGGCGCCGCTCCGTATGACTTTACATACAGTGACGGAATAACTCCGGTTACAGTAACAAACTATGCATCATCGGTTTATACTGCAACGGTTACGCCGGCATCGAGTACAACATATACCATAACTGCAATGAATGACAACAACGGCTGTCTGGGTACATTCCCGGGAGCTGCTGTTGTTACTGTCAATCCGAGGCCGGTACTGACTCTTACAGGGACAGACCTGCAATGTTTCGGCGACAACAGCGGGACAGTTGATCTCAACATTGCTGCAGGCACTGTTCCGTTCAGCCATGCATGGACCGGTCCGGGCGGATATACTGCAGGGACAGAGGATATCTCTGGTCTCCAGGCAGGTTATTATGCCGTCACGGTGACTGATGGCAAGGGATGTACCGCCATCGGTAATATCACCCTCACTCAGCCAACGGTGCTGACACTCTCCAAATCGGGCGACATAGCACTGCTTTGCCATGGTGATGCCACCGGTGCCGGCAGCTTCACTGCTGCAGGAGGCACGGCTCCTTATACTTTTAGTCATCTTGTCAACACCTCGGGTGCAACGCTGGCTGACGGAGCAAATTCTGTTGCTGTCACAGCAGCCGGAAGCGGTATCATCACTGTAAGAGTAACGGATGCGCATCTCTGTACTGCCGAAGCAACTATCAATGTAACCGAACCGCCTGCTCTTGGTGTGACGGCTACTCTCTCGCTGAGTATAGAAGGAGGTCATAATATCAACTGCTTCTCAGGTCATACGGGTACTATCAGCACAACCGTCACCGGTGGTGTATTACCATATCTGTATGCATGGTCAACGCTTGACGGTACAGGCCTTACATCAGGCGCTTCAAATCAGAGCGGACTGACAGCGGGAACGTATAACGTCACTGTCACCGATGGCAACGGTTGTACTACAGGAGGCTCATGGACCCTTACGCAGCCTACGGAGCTGACAGTCAGCGCTACAACAGATGACAATCTCATAGGAACCTGCTCTTCTGCACAGCTTAATGCTGTTGTTGCGGGAGGGGTTATGCCTGTTGGCGGATACCTCTATAGCTGGTCGCCTGCGGCAGGACTTACGGCAGCCAATATAGCCAATCCTGTTGCCACACCTGCATCAACGACCACCTACACTGTGACCGTAACTGATGCCAATGGGTGTAGCAAGACCGGTTCGGTAACCGTTAATGTTGCCCCGGTACTGACAGCCGTAGCTTTTGCTGATGACAACCTCATCGGGGCATGTCCTACATCCGAAACTCAGCTTCATGTCAACGTCAATGGCGGAGAGGCACCTTACAGCTTTAGCTGGATGCCTGTTGCCGGACTTATGCCTGCAAACAGTCAGGATCCGGCTGCCAAGCCGCTGGTGAATACCACCTATACTGTCACCGTCACTGATAACAACGGGTGTATTGCAACAGCCAATGTCACGGTTAACGTTGCTCCGCCTCTTGATGTGACAGTCGTTGTTGATGACAACCTTATAGGAACATGCCCAACTTCTGTGGCTCACCTTAGTGCTACAGCCACAGGCGGTGAAGGCGCATACACGTACCTGTGGGATAATGCAGCTTCCCTTAACGACGCTACAATAGCTAACCCGACAGCCAAGCCCGGTGCAACCACTACCTATACTGTCACCGTCACTGACGCCAATGGCTGCACTGATCAGGCCAGCATCATTGTCAATGTTGCTCCTGCTCTTGGTGTCACTGCCATAGCTGATGATATGTTCATCGGCACCTGCCCGACGTCAGTATCGCATCTTGATGCTACCGTTATCGGAGGTGAAGCAGCTTACATCTACAAGTGGACGCCGCTCACCGGCCTTGATGACAGTAATATTAAGACACCGACAGCCAAGCCGGCAGTCACCACCACCTATACGGTTACCGTTACTGACGCCAACGGCTGCCAGGCCACATCCAACATTCTCATCACCGTGCGGCCGGCGCTTACGCTCAGCCTTGCTGTTGATGACAGCTCCATTGGCACTTGTCCGGGTTCTGAGGCACATATCACCTCAACCGCAGGCGGCGGTGAGCCCGGGTATATCTACCTGTGGACTCCGGCAGCCGGACTCAGCAGTGCCATCGATCCTAACCCGACAGCCAAACCGGCAGCAACTACTACTTACACCCTTACCGTGACAGATCAGAACGGCTGCTCCATCTCAAGGGATATTACCGTCACTGTTGTTCCCGCCTTAACTGTCACTGCTTCGGCGGCTGATCCACTTATCGGCAGCTGCCCCACGAGCACGACCACAATCAATGCTGTGGCTCTCGGTGGCGAGCCAGGTTATACATACAGCTGGCTGCCTGCGGCAGGACTAGATAATCCTGCCCTTCAGACACCGCTGGCTAAGCCTGATGTCACAACAACCTATACCGTTACTGTCACCGACAACAACTTCTGTACAGCCACGGCTGACGTAATTGTTACGGTAGCTCCTGACCTTTCAGCCATTGCCACCGTTGATGACGGTACCATCGGTTCTTGTCCCACTTCGGTGGCCCATCTTGATGTGACGGCCACAGGCGGCGAGCCGGGATACACTTATCTCTGGTCTCCTGTAACAGGACTTAGTGATCCTAACAGCAAGACACCGACAGCCAAGCCGGCAGCTACAACCATCTATACTGTCACTGTGACTGACGTTAACGGTTGTAAGACTACAGCAAGCGTAACTGTTGTTGCTGCTCCGGTGCTTAATGTCACCGTCATCGCTGATGATTACAATATTGGCACATGCCCGGGCTCTGACGCACAGCTTACCGCAACAGCATCCGGTGGTGAACCTGGATATACTTACCTGTGGTCACCTGCAACGGGGCTCACAGATGCAAATATTGCCAATCCCGTAGCCAAACCATTAGTGGCAACAACCTACACGGTTCTCGTCACCGATCTCAACGGATGTACAGCGACGTCATCACTGACCATCACTGTAGCACCTCCGCTTGCAGCTACGGCCACTGCAAGTGATCCAAACATTGGTACTTGTCCGACTTCGACCAGCACTCTTGATGTTATTGTCACCGGTGGTGAACCAGGTTACACCTACAGCTGGTCACCTGTAACGGGTCTTACTGATCCTCTGATTAAGAATCCAATTGCCAAGCCTGGTGCCACAACAACATATACCGTGACAGTGACTGACAATAATAATTGTTCTACCACTGCTCCTGTAACTGTGACCGTGCTGGATGATCTTATTGCAACGGCTGCCGCTGATGACCTTTTCATCGGCACCTGTCCCTCTTCACGCTCCAATATTACGGTTACAGTCGCCGGAGGTGAAGCTGCTTATACATACAGCTGGTTCCCGGTTACGGGCCTCAACAACCCTAATGTGAGCAATCCTGTTGCCAAGCCTGCTGTCACCACAACCTACACTGTCACGGTGACTGACTCCAACGGCTGCCAGACAACGGATGATATCACTATCACCGTACAACCTGAACTTTCCGTTAGTGCCACAGCTGATGACGTTATCCTCAGCACATGTATTACCTCTGTAGCGCAGCTGACTGCCACCGCCATTGGTGGCGAAGAGCTTGCCGGCGGCGGTTACATATGGAGCTGGGCGCCGTCAGCAGGATTAAGTGCTACCAACATACCTAATCCTATAGCCAAGCCGGCATCAACGACGACCTACACTGTCACTGTCACTGATGCCAACGGATGTACGGCAACTAACACTATTGCCATAGAGGTGCGTCCTCCACTTGCCGCCATTGCTACGGCAAGCGACTATCTGATTGGCGACTGTCCTGGCTCCACCACAACCCTTGACGTGACTGTCACCGGCGGTGAGATGCCTTATTTGTACAGCTGGGTTCCGGCAGCATCACTCTCTGATCCTAATATCAAGAGTCCTGTTGCCAAGCCGCTGGTCAATACGACCTATACAGTCACCATTACCGATGCAAACAACTGTACCATCACTGCGGATGTGACCATCAACATAGCTCCGCCTCTTATGGCTACAGCTGCTGTTGATGATGACCCGATAGGTGCATGTCCAACCTCTGTTGCTCATTTGAGCACCACCGTATCAGGTGGCGAAGGCGGATACACCTACCTGTGGGACAATCCACTCACGCTTGATGATGCCACGAAGGCCAATCCGACAGCCAAGCCTGCCGGATCGACACTCTATACTGTTCTGGTCACCGATTCCAACGGCTGTACCACAACAGCACAGGTACAGGTTAATGTTGCTCTGCCGCTTACTGTCACAGCCAGCGCAGATGACAATATTATTGGTGCATGCCCAACCTCGGTGGCCCATCTTAATGCTGTTGGTGCCGGAGGAGAGCTGTTGCTCTCGGGTGACTACATATATAACTGGTCGCCTGCTGCAGGACTGAACTACACTAATGTACAGAGTCCGGTGGCTAAGCCGGGGGCAACAACAACCTATACTGTCACCATCACTGACAGGAATGGCTGTACTGCTTCTGACCAGGTAACTATAACTGTCAATCCGCCGATTGTTCTCACTACAATACCGGTAGTCTATGCAGGAGGGTACAACATAACCTGTAACGGAGCATCCGATGGTGCCATAGATCTTGGTGTCAGCGGAGGAGAACTTCCGTATACATACGCATGGACCGGTCCGGCAGGATTCACCTTTACGGGTCAGGACGTATCAGGACTTGTTGCCGGCACATATAATGTGACTGTGACCGATGCCAACAACTGCACCTCGGTTACCACCGTTGTATTGCTTGAACCGGCACCGCTGACCCTGGGCAAAACACCTGACGTGGTGCTTGCATGTTTTGGCGATGCCACTGGTACCGGATCATTTACTGTCTCCGGTGGCACTGCTCCGTATCTGTTGAGTGTGATAAGTGACAACACAGGTGCAACGCCCACTATTACCGGAACGCAGCTTACGTTTACCGGCGCCGGTGCCGGAACAATCACCGCAGGTGTTACAGATGCCAACGGCTGCACTGCCCAGGCGTCGATAATCATTACCCAGCCGCTACCGCTGTTGCCGGGATCAATAGACGGAACCCAGGAAGTTTGTTACCAGGGTAATCCGGCAGCTCTGAATGAGGTCACTCCTCCTTCAGGCGGACCGGCAGTAATACTCTTCCAGTGGGAGAGGAGCCTTGACGCAGGAGTTAACTGGGGCATCGTCCCGGGGGCAACAACTGCTTCCTACGATCCTCCTGCCGGAATACTACAGACGACTCATTTCCGTCGTCGTGTCAACTCCGCAGGCTGTGATCCGGCCTATAGCAATCCGGTCATTGTGACTGTCAATCCTCTGCCGGTGGCTTCCATAGCCGGTGCCGACTTTGTATGCCCGGGTTCACCGGCCACGCTTACAGTGACGATAACGACGGGTGCGACAAATTTCATCGTGGTACTCAGTGACGGCACCACGGTAGCGAACTATGTCAGCGGAAGCCCGATAATTGTCAATCCGACGGTAACTACAACCTACACCATATCGTCGGTCACGGACAGCAAGGGCTGCGTTGTTGCAGCACCGCATGCTAATCTGACGGGCTCTGCTACCATTGATGTAAAGGTTGTGCCTGAGATCGCCCTTCAGCCGGTTAATGCAGCTGTCTGCGAGGATGATGTTGCAACCTTTGTCACCGATGCCGGAATGACCACTAATCCTCTTTACCAGTGGTACGTCAATACCGGCACCGGCATGACACTGATGCCAGGTGAGACAGGAGCCACACTCATTGTAACAGCAGCTTCAGCCATGGACGGTTACTTGTACCAGGCTCAGATTTCAGGTGACTGTCCAGTACCGGTTCTTTCGGATATTGTTACGCTCACAATAAATGAGAAGCCTGAGATCACTACCCAGCCTGCAAGTGTGACACTATGCGCAGGCGAGGATGCGACCTTCACTGTAGATGCCGGCGTCACCACCAATCCACGTTACCAGTGGTATGTCAATACCGGCAGCGGATGGACAGTTGCAACGGGAGCCCGTTACCAGGGAGCTATTACCTCTACACTGACTGTTGTTAGTGCTCTTGAGATGATGTCAGGATATCAGTATCTGGTAAGGGTATCAGGCGACTGTACACCTTTTGTAGAGTCTCTCCCTGTCACCCTTACGGTCACACGCCAGGCTGAGATAACCCAGCATCCGGTCAGCCTGACACTTTGTGAGGGTCAGCCGGCGACGTTTACCGTCAATGCAGGGCTGACAACTAGTCCATCTTACCAGTGGGAGAGAAGCCTTGACGGCGGCCTTAACTGGATACCTATCCCAGGCGCAACAAACGCCACCTATACCATTGCTACAGCTGCTACTGCCGATAACAATACTGCCTACAGGGCAATTGTTAGCAGCACATGCGGGTCAAGCCTGGCTTCAATGCCTGCGTTCCTTTCTATCAATGAGCTGCCGGAGATAATCGATCAGCCTGATGATGTGATCATCTGCGAGTATGCCATAGCCGACTTCATTGTTAACGCGGGCGCAACCACAAA
>CAYQNT010000029.1:21817-25084 GCA_964418865.1 uncultured Rikenella sp. | reverse complement strand
TGCGTATATTTGACTGAGAGCAGTGAGAAGGAGATGCCCAGGAATGGCCCGAAGAAGGCTCCCAGCACCATAACTCTCATTGTGGGAGCGCTCTTAATGGCTGCCCAAACATTGCCCCATCTTCGGAGGAGGGAGATGATAATTATAAACCCTGCCAGCCCGGTAATTATCCTTATCTGTGTTGAGGCGAAGGGGTCATACTCTTCCATCCCATACTTGCTCAGCACTATACCCAGACCCTGGCCCAGTGCGCCAAAGAAGGCAAAAAGGAGGCCTGCGGGAGAGAGCTTGATAGATAACCGCTCGCCTTTCACCGGTTTATTGAAGATAGCAATGCCAATACCGAAGATGACTATCAGCATACCGGTCATCTGTAAAATATTCAGCGACTCACCCAGGATGAAGTAGCCGGATATGGCTGCCAGTGGGGGAGCGAGGGTCATAATCAGCATAGAGAAGCGAGAACCAATAAGGGGATATGAACGAAACAGAAAATAATCGCCCAGCACCAGCCCGACAATACCTGAGAGACCCAGCCACAACCAGTTGTGAACACTGGCGTCAGTGGGAAACAGATACCCACGGCTGAAGAGAGTATAGATACTAATAAAGATCAGTGCAATGATAAGTCTCAGCACGTTAACGGTGAGCGACCCTACTTTGCGACTGGCCGATTCAAAAGCAAGTGCGGTGATGGTCCAGAAGATTGCAACGGCCAGCGCGGCAAACTCTCCAATGTGCGAGGTTATATAATCCATGCCCGGAAAAAAGTTTTAGAAAATATCAGGTCACAAAAATATGTAAATGCAGGAACTATGACATCTGTTATGCAGTTTCATTTAAAATTTTCTATGCATTGCTTTTACGGGACTTAAATATTTTTAATTTTGAGTAAAACATAAAAAAATGTCTTATGGATGCAAAAACCAAAGCGATCATTTCGCACCTGTTCATTATCGGCTGGATTATAGCGCTGGTTATTAACATGAATAACAAGGAGGAGTATGCCAGTTATTACATAAGGCAGAACCTGGGCATCATCATCATAGCATTGGCACTCAGGATACTTACTGTTATCCCTTATCTTGGCGCGGCTCTGGCTATCATTGGCGGCGTCATACTGTTTGTCTTCTGGCTGATGAGTTTTGTCTGGTCTCTTCAGGGAGAGATGAAGCCAATACCAGTGCTTGGAGAGCAGTTCCAGTCGTGGTTTAAAGGATTCTGATCTCATGCCGTTGAGGGTTTTTATTGTTGCCGCCACCGCAATACTAATCTTATGTTTATCCGGATGTAATAATAAGGAACCTGTACAACCGAATATCATTATTATTATTGCGGATGATCTGGGGTACGGTGATACAGGGCCTTATGGGCAGAAAAAGATCGAGACACCCGGTATCGACCGACTTGCCGCGAGCGGCATACGTTTCACCCGTCATTATGCAGGATCACCTGTCTGTGCACCTTCACGGTGCGTTCTGCTAACAGGAATGCATACCGGAAAATCGCAGGTAAGGGGTAATGATGAATGGGAAGAGAGGGGCGAAGTTTGGAACTACCGGGCTGTAATAGCTGACTCCACCCTTGAGGGCCAGCGTCCGCTGGCTGACGGTACTGTCACCCTGGCTTCACTGTTAAAGAAGAGCGGTTATATCACCGGTGGGGTTGGCAAATGGGGTCTGGGAGCCCCGCAAACAGGAGGCAGCCCTCTCCAGCAGGGGTTCGATTTCTTCTACGGCTATAACTGCCAGAGACAGGCTCATACATACTATCCTGTCCACCTGTGGCGCAACAACGCCAGGGTATGGCTCAGGAATGATACGGTGGCTCCACACACCGGATTTAAACCGGGCGCTGATCCATATGATGCTGAATCATACGCTAAGTTCAATATGACCGACTATTCACCCGATCTCATGTTCGGTGAGGTCATCTCCTTCATCGACGCCTCTGCCGGGAAGCCCTTTTTCCTTTACTGGGCTACCCCTATACCTCACCTGCCGCTGCAGGCGCCGGAAGAGTGGGTCAGCAGCTACAGCAGAATGTTTGGTGATGAGAAGCCATACACAGGAGAGGAGGGATACTTCCCCGTGAGATACCCTCATGCCACATACGCTGCAATGATCTCCTATCTTGATGACCAGATAAGCAGGCTGGTAAGCCATCTCAAGCAACTGGGCATATATGACAATACCCTTATAATCTTTACCAGTGACAACGGTCCGGCATCGGGCGCCGGCACGGATCCTGAGTGGTTTGGCAGCGCGGCTCCGTTCAGGGGAGCCTACGGCTACGGCAAGGGATTTCTGTATGAAGGCGGTATACGTGTGCCGCTCATTGCATCATGGCCCGGGGTAATAGAGCCTGGAAGAGTTTCGGATCATGCCTCGGCATTCTGGGATATCATGCCCACAATATGCGAGATAACAAACAATACCGTCCCTGCCGGATGTGACGGCATAAGCTTCATGCCTGAACTAAAAGGAGGGGAACAGAATAGTCATGACCACCTCTACTGGGAGATTCCGGAATACGGGGGGCAGCAGGCAGTTACTATCGGAATGATGAAGGCAATAAGGACGCAGATGCATAATGGTAACGAAGTATTTGAACTCTATGACCTCGCCACTGACCCTCAGGAGAGACATGACATAGCTGCTGAACACCCTGAAATAATAGCCAGGGTTAAAGAGATAATTGCAACAGAGCACCATACCTCGCCGAACTCCAATTGGAGATTCACCATCCTCGATGAGTGAAACCACAGAGGGCTGTTCATTCTTAATTATGCTTCCGGCACTCTGTAATTGTAATATAGGGCAGTGACTTGTCGTTATAATCAGGCATACATGCATGATTGATAATGACTTTTAACCGCCAAAAAGTCTGCTACCTTTGTCCGGAGTTAAGATGAACCTGTCGACTGAGATAGATATAATGATCAGTGACTTTAAACCGGTAGGGCTTGAAGACATTGTGCGTGTCAGGTATATGAACCGTGTCGATACCAAGTTTCTCTTCGCGGTAAATAAGCTTCCTGAACTTCTTAAGAACATACAATCGCAATACAGCGCCCTCGAGATTGAGCAGCTGAAGGAATTTCGCTACAAGACAGTTTATTTTGATACATCTGACATGCTCTTTTATAACCAGTATGTTACAGGAAAGCTAAACAGGGCTAAGGTCAGGATAAGAACCTACGAATTGAACGGACTCACCTTCCTTGAGATATACTACATAATTATCCTTCCGAATTACAATTTTAGA
>CAYQNT010000029.1:17562-21807 GCA_964418865.1 uncultured Rikenella sp. | reverse complement strand
CAGAAGTCGAACAAAGGTCGTACCTCCAAGTCCCGACTAGAGAAGGAGCCTGGCGACATGAACCATATTGAAGAATCCAAAGAGTTTCTTCCGGAACTACTCAACTTCAGGGCAGGCTCTCTTAAGCCAGTCATTAACACCGGATTTACACGAATCACGCTTGTGAACCTGGATAGGGCCGAGAGGATAACCATTGATTATAACATCTCATGGAACAACCTTAAGGGTAAGATGCTGGAGATGCCCTTTCTGGCCATAGCGGAGATTAAAAGCGATAAGTCAACCTCACTCTCCCCCTTCTTCCTTGAACTTAAGCAATTGGGGATACGTAGCACCGGCTTCAGTAAATACGCTTTAGGAATGGCACTGTTGAACGGAGCGCCAAAACAGAACATCTTAAAACCAAAAATATTACTTCTAAACAGGATCAGGAATGAATATGACTCAAATGCTAATGCCTGACGGCAACCCAGCCTTTGCTGATGCCGGATTGTTCAGTCTCTCGGGTATTCCGGAGCTGTTTCTCCGCTTCGGCATCAACATCATTGTAATCCTTGTACTGGTGCGATGGCTATACTATTCAACCACCAGGAGAAAGGATTACCTGTTTACATATATACTCATCTCCAGTGTTGTCTTCCTTCTCTGCTACCTGCTTGAGAGCGTAAGCCTGCAGATAGGATTTGCACTCGGACTCTTTGCCATTTTCGGTATAATCAGGTACAGAACCAACCCTATGCCAATAAAGGAGATGACCTACCTCTTCCTGGTTATAGGCGTCTCAGTAATTAATGCCCTCACTGCAGGCACCAACATGGTAGAGATACTGTTTGCCAATATTGCCGTTATCCTGATAACTTTCGGTCTTGAGAAGGTATGGCTTCTCAGGCATACATCGTCAAAGGCCATAGTATATGAGAAGATAAACCTCATTGTCCCCGAAAAATATGATGAGATGATTGCAGACCTGCAAGAGCGTACCGGCATTGCTGAGATCAAAAAGGTTGAGATAGGAGCTATAAACTTCCTGAAAGACACCTGCCGCATGATAATATATTATGAAGAAAAAGGGCGTTCCGTCAACCAGGCCGACCAGAACGAATGTGCTAATTCAGATGATGATGACGATGATTAGAAAGAGTGCATTCATTATTTGCACTATCCTCTTGCCCATGGCACTTGCCGGGCAGAAAACCGACTTCGGTATATGGTATGAGGTAGAGGCCGAGAAGGATATTTACAAAGGTCTGCGATTTGATCTTGAGGCAAGCATGCGTACAGATCAGAACGGCTCACATATTGAGAAGTTTTATTTTCAACCCGGACTGCGATACAAGTTCAACGATTACTTCGCTGCCGGATTTTACTATAGGCTTACAGAGCAGGAGGAAAAGGATGAAAGGTTTCATCCGCGTCACCGCTGGTTCTTTCAGATGAAGGGTACTACCCCGAAAGTGGCACGTTTCACTCTGGCAATAAGATACCGTATACAGGAGCAGTTCAATACCTACGTCAAAAACCCGGAGGATGAAGTTGTGGAGCCGGAATGGTACCAGCGCGTACGGTTTGAGCTGAATTACGATATAAAAGGAATGCCCCTGAAGCCATATGTAAATGTAGAGATACATGACAGACTATCTGATCCGACTGAATATTTTGCTGACAAGTGGCGGTCAATGATCGGAATAGAATACACTCTCAACAAGAAACATACCTTCGGCATTGAGTACATCTACAACGACAGCAAGGTGACAAAGCCTGCCTATTTGAACCTGCTTGGGCTTACATATTCAATCAAACTTTAAAGTAAGGCCATAAGTCTTATATTTGCGGAGCTTTATAAAAAAGCACTTTATTATTCTATTAATCTCTCTTGACTGCAATGAACAGATGGACCGCTGACAATATACGAGACATTGAAGGTAAAAAGATAATTGTCACCGGCGGAGCCCGCGGGATAGGCTTTGCTGCTTCGGAAGCACTGGCATCAAAGGGCGCCGACCTTTTTATGGCAGTAAGGAATCTGGCCAGGGGAGAGGAGGCCATGACCAGGATTCTTGAGAAGCACCCAGGTTCCCGGATCACTGTTGTGCAGCTTGATCTTAGCGATCTTGCTTCGGTAAAGAAGTTTGCTGAGGACTTTGCCGGGAAGAATGAAAGACTTGATATCCTCATCAACAATGCAGGCGTAATGGTGCCTCCGTACAGTAAAACAAAAGATGGTTTTGAGCTTCAGTTCGGCACAAACCACCTTGGGCATTTTGCCCTTACATCTCACCTGCTGCCGCTGCTGATGGCCACACCGCTGTCACGCGTAGTCACTATAAGCAGTATTGCAGCACGCAAGGCAAGGATTAACTTCAGAAACCTGGATGGTTCACATGGATACAATCCCATGGCCTTCTACCGGCAAAGCAAGTTGGCAAACCTTCTGTTCGCAGTAGAGTTGCAGCACCGGCTTGAGCGTGCCGGATCATCAACTGTCAGCGTATTATGTCACCCTGGCATCAGCGTTACCAACCTGTTGTCGCGAGGCTCAGGAAAGGAGTCAGGCAGGGTGATGAAGACACTGATGAGTATTGTGGCACAGCCTGCCGAAAAGGGGGCCCTCCCGACATTATATGCTGCCACCCATTCGCTTATCCGAGGGGGCGAAATCATTGGCCCCGACGGTCGCGGCAACACCAGGGGATATCCTGTTTTGACCAACGACGTGGAGAGGTTTTTTGATACTGCCCTTGCGGCAAAGCTCTGGGAGGTCTCTGAAGAGCTTACAGGAATCAGATATCCTGTTTGATTATTTGGGTCTGAGGGTCAGAAGGTCTCAAGATCAGAAGGTCTGTAGTGCATTTCAGAAGAATATTGTCAGAAGAGCATATTTTGCAATCAGTCCCAGTACTGTACTTATTAATGTATCTCTGACCCGGAAACGAAGCATGCCTGCAGCCAGAGAGATGACAGGAGAGGAGAGGGGCAGAGCATTGAAGGCAAATATTGTCAGGCTGCCGTACTTTAAGAGCTTAGCCTGTGCCTTTTCATACTTGCTTCTGCCTATCAAATTGTCAATGAATTTATTGCTAATAAGCAGTCCGATGGTATAGTCTAAGGCCTGTGAGAAAAGAGCCGTGCCTATTGCCACTGCACAGAGTGCCAGAACGCTTATCTGGCTGTTGAGATAATATACAAATGCAATCTCAACCGGTATGAAGATGAAAAAGAGGTACCCACAGGTATTGATGACAGCAAATGACAGGAGCCCTTCGTCGCGCGACCCGTAGTATATGTCACGCCCAACAGTTAGTGATGCAATTATAATCAGCAGAGCTGCTATTGTTATCCGCGTTATTCTGGCGCGATTCTTTTTCGCCATCACCAGCGACTGTAAGGCTTTGCTGACAGGAAAGCGTTATAGAACCTTTGATCACCTGATACCTCTTCACCCAGCCAGGGCGGCTTGTTAAATACCTCATCCGTTGATGATAGTTCAATCTCTGCAATTATCAACCCCTTATTTTCTCCATGAAAAACATCAACTTCAAATAAATGCCCATCATATGGAACAATGTAACGCGTTTTATCTATCGGAAAAGGCTCACAGAGCCTGAGGAGCTCCCTGGCATCGCCTAAAGGTATCTCCTTCTCCCACTCGTATCTGTCAATGCCCGACACTCCGGCCTCCCCTTTTACTGTTATAAAGCCCCTGTCACCACGTATACGTATCCTCACAGTTCGGCCCGGGACCGACGAGAGGTATCCCTGGATTATCTCCGACTTTTCCGTGACGCCTTCCTTAAACTCACCACAGACAAGAAACTTTCTTTCAATTTCAAGTGCCATCTTACGATAAAGATAAGCCTTCAGTTGTAAAAAGGAATGGCTGTAATTACTTTTTTACCCTTTAATTGTTGTTTATGCTTTGTCTGAGTTTTAGTCGTTCGTTTGATGAGAGCAAGTTGGTGATAGATTGAGGGAGTTGATGATATCGGCAAATGAGATTGGCAATATCCTTAAATGAATTACTTTTATGAGCATGAATAAAGAAAACGTTACCATTAAAGAAAAGAGGCTGAAGATCCTCCCGATTGATGAGTGGCCGATCTATAAACAGCGCCCGCTGGTGATAGCAGGCCCATGCAGCGCTGAGAGTGAGCAACAGGTTATGAGTACTGCTGCGGCCCTGGCATCTTCAAGCCGCGTTGATCTCTTCCGCGCAGGTATATGGAAGCCGCGTACTCGCCCTGATCA
>CAYQNT010000029.1:2416-17552 GCA_964418865.1 uncultured Rikenella sp. | reverse complement strand
CAGTTTGAGGGTGTGGGAGCCATCGGTCTTAAATGGCTCAGGCAGGTAAAGGATGAATACGGGCTGCCTGTCACAGCTGAGGTAGCAAACGAGAGACACGTTAATGAGGCTCTGGAACACGGCCTTGATGCTGTCTGGATAGGCGCACGTACCAGCGTGAATCCTTTTGCCATGAATGAGATTGCCTCTGCTCTGAGTGGCAGTGACGTGATGGTATTCGTGAAGAACCCGGTTAATCCTGACCTTGAGCTGTGGATAGGTGCCATAGAACGGATAAGTAAGGCGGGAATAACAATGCTGGCAGCCATTCACAGAGGCTTCTCCACATGGGAGAAGTCTGCCTTCCGCAACCAGCCCAGGTGGCAGATAGCCATCGGGCTGCGCCAGCGCATCCCGAACCTGGGTATGCTGGTTGATCCAAGCCATATGGGAGGCGACAGGTCGTTCCTGGCTGAACTGTCACAGAAAGCCATGGACCTGAACTATGACGGGGTGATGATAGAGAGTCATATCGACCCTGAGGCAGCGCTGAGCGACAATAAACAGCAGGTAACACCGGCAGAGCTGATCGGGTTACTTGACAGTCTGATCCTCCGGTCATCCACCTCTGATGATCCGGAATTCCTGGAGACAATGGAGGATCTGCGATGCCAGATAGATATTTATGACAATCTGCTTCTTGACATCCTTGAGAGCCGCATGCAGGTGGCTGAGACAATAGGCAGGTATAAAAAGGAACATAGCATCACCATTCTTCAGAGTAAGAGATGGAGAGAGATAACGGATAACGCGTTTGACAAAGGGGTAAGGAAAGGACTGACACCTGAGTTCATACAATTGATCCTTGAGGCCATCCATCAGGAGTCGATCACGCACCAGATGAAAGTGATGAAAGAAGAGTAATTCAGGAGAAGAAAGTGGCCTGAATCGCCAGCAGGAAAAAGAATGAATATTACCGTACATCCGTCCAGAATTAAAGGCTGTGTTGATGCTCCGCCCAGTAAAAGCCTGACGCAAAGGGTAATAGCGGCAGGGCTACTGGCAAAAGGTGTTACCACCATACGCAATCCGTCATTCTGCAACGACTCACTGGCGGTTATTGATATGGCGCGCGCATTGGGTGCGTCCGTCATAACAGACAGTGATATTATCAAGGTTAAGTCAGGACCGGCACCCTCATCTGCTGTCACCCTTAACTGCGGCGAATCAGGATTGGCACTGCGTATGTTTTCGCCGATTGCTACACTGATATCAGATCATGTTACATTAACCGGTGAAGGCTCGCTCCTCAACCGACCTGTAGCCATGATCAGTGATGCACTGTTGCAACTGGGCCTTAAGGCAGAGACAAATAACGGCCGGCTGCCAATAATACTTAACGGCCGGCTGAGAGGAGGGAGGGCTGTTATTGACGGCTCCACCGGCTCGCAGCTGCTGACAGGGCTTCTCATGGCATTGCCCCTGACAGAGTCTGACAGTACAATTGAGGTCCGTAATCTCCGGAGTAAGCCTTATATTAATCTGACGTTAGATCTCCTGTCATGGTTCGGGGTCAGAGTGATGAACGAAGAATTCTGCCGTTTTATCATTCCGGGCGGACAGTATTACAAAGCCTGCGAATATACTGTTGAGGGAGACTGGAGTGGAGCTTCATTCCTGCTTGTTGCCGGTGCCATTGCCGGTGATGTTGTTGTGACCAATCTTAGTTCCGGAAGCAGGCAGGCTGACAAGGCTGTGATGCAGGTCCTGCAGGATGTCGGATGCCGGACAAATGAAAATGAGAGGAGTATCAGTACCGTAAAGTATGAACTGAAAGCGTTCGTCTATGATGCCACCGACTCACCAGATCTCTTCCCCCCGCTTGCTGCTCTGGCGTCATATTGCGATGGGACAAGCGTGATCAGGGGTGCCGGAAGACTGAGGCATAAGGAGAGCGACAGGGCAGAAGCGATCCGGGATGTTCTTGCCGGAATGAATATCAGGTCACGTATTGAGGGTGACGAGATGCTCATCGAGGGCGGAGAAGTACATGGTGCCGTAGTCTCTTCACACAATGACCATCGTATAGCAATGATGGCTGCGGTGATGGCCCTGGGAGCGAGCGGACCGGTGACTGTTACTGGCGCAGAGGCAGCAGCCAAATCATTCCCTGAGTTTTATGACCTGCTCGCCGGTTTAGGCGCCAAATTGAGCAGATAGCATTCTTATGGCTTGTCAGAAATTGCCTTTAGCATAGCCGGTGACACACATAAGCGTCAAAAACTCCTCAAAAAAGAGGTATTCGTTTATCTGGAACGGATCTCCCGGCGCATGAACAACAGGTATGATAAAACAAAACTGACGATCGTCCCCGCAATAAGCCCTGTCACCTGTGGCCAGACCAGCAATAGGCTCTGACCCAGCGGTAGCGGCCCAGGAATGGCACCTATCATCTGCTCCATCGTCAGCGGACCAAGGCTCCTCACAGAGGGCATCAGTAGTGTTGTTGTAGCCTCGCTGAAGAGCTGGTTTGGCATCACGCGCATGAGGGTAAGGCGAAATTGTTCGAATGCCAGAAGGTGCTGTGGAGAGGCGGTGGCTGCCGGCTCCATGGATTTGGTTATCAGGTTCACTACCAGGGGATAGAAAACCGAGAAGAAGAGCCAGACAGCTATTGCTGAGAGTGCTGCGGTAGCGGGCTGACGGAAGAGCACAGAGAAGAGTATCGACAGATTGAGCCAGAATGCCACATAGAGGATACTTAGCAGAATGAAAAAGAGCATTCGCAGGAACTCCTCGGCAGTGGGAGGGATACCAATCGTTAGGAGTCCCGCCCCAATAACCATCATACCCAACGAGAGAAGCATTATGCTGATGACAGAGAGGGCAGCTGCAAACTTGGCATTGATGATATAATCACGATGTATCGGTTGGGACAGTACACGACTGAGTGTGCCCTTGTTATGTTCAGAATTTATTGCGTCAAACCCCAGCCCAATACCCAGCAATGGACCAAGGAAGCTGATAAAGACGGTGAAGGAGGGCATGGTGCCGTCAGTAATGGTAAAGAGCCTCAGAAAGAAAAAGGAGCCCTCCGGATCATTGGGTTTGACCACCTGTGACATATTCGTAAGAGCAGTATACAAAGAGCCCAGACAGGTAAGCGCAATAATTGCAATAAGAATGATGAAGCGCCAGCTGCTTATGTAGTCAGCCATCTCTTTTTCAAGGATGACACGGAATGGGCGTCTGGTTTTGTTGTCATTGGGCCGCAGTTTTCCGGCCAGAGTAACAAAAACATTATTCATGATCATCACCTCCTTCAAAATAACGGTAATAAATATCATCAAGGCCGTACGTCTTCTTGTTCAGGGATACAAGCTGAGCTCCTGTGCCGATAATGGCAGCAGCGATCTCACCTGACAAATCATGGGAGCAGGACACCAGCAGCATGTTGTTTTCTTCCCTTACCCTGCTCACTCCTTCAATTTTATTCAGAATATCAATTATCTCATCTTCCTTCCGGGACTCGTTCACTCCATTTCCGGGCACGGCGAACCCTGCTTCTATGGTATAGGGATCTTTTCCAAAAAGCTGTGAGGCCAGACTCCTGATATCTCCCAGCGCAAGGAGCTTACCATTTACAAATAACCCTACTCTGTCACACACCTGCTGTACCTGGTGAAGGTGATGTGATGAGAAGAGAACAGTAATCATCTGTTCGCGACTAAGGCCAACGATCAGTTCCAGAAACTCTCTGACACCGGCAGGGTCTATGCCGAGGGTTGGTTCATCAAGAATGATCACCTCAGGCTCTTTTATGAGTACATCGGCAAGTCCCAATCGTTGCCGCATGCCATGCGAATACTTGCTTGTTTTCTTGTTTTTATGGTCAGCAAGACCTACGAGTTCCATCAGCGTTCCTGCTTTAAGACGGGCGGCAGCCCTTGTCATCCCGTTGAGGCATGCCGTATAAACGAGGTTCTCAAGACCCGTGAGATCATCGTAAAAGCCAACCTCTTCAGGCAGGTATCCGATGCGTTTCTTTACCTCAAGAGGGCTGGTGGCAGGATCCAGTCCGCATACTCTCACCTTGCCGGCGTCTGGTTCTGTCAGTCCCAGCATCATGAGAATAGTGGTTGATTTCCCGGCGCCATTCGGACCCAGCAACCCGAATATCTCGCCCTTTTTTATGGAGAGATTAAGATTGTCCACTGCAGTGAACTGACCGTAGCGCCTGGTCAGTCCTGACAGTTCAATGATATTTTCGGTCACGGCTACCTCCTTCCATATTTCCGGAACAGATACCATACTGTGCCTACGCCTGCCATTATTACCAGGATACCAATCCATCCCGTGAGCATGGGAGTCTTGACGGATACTCGGAATGAGGCTTTTGATGATGACTCCGGTGTCTTTGCCTCGAGATTTGTAACATAATCACCAGGGATTGCCTTCTTGTCGGCCCTGATGGTTGCAGTGACATTTGCCTCTCTGCCGGCGAGTATTGTCTCAATCCTTTTCGGCTCAAATGTGACTTCCCATTTGGCAGGGGAGGAGTGGTTCAGTTGAACATCTGAGAGTACCGAGGTGCCGGTATTCTTCACGACGAGGTTTACCTTTTTTTCACCGCCAGCCACTATGTCAGTGCTGAGGAGCCCGGTAGGTGTTGTCAGTTCAATCTTATAGGTGCCTGTGATGACAGCTTCCAGCTTAAGGTCACCTGATGATGACCCTGCCACGGCCCTGACAGGTATAATGTACCTGCCCTCCTCTACCTGGTCTGCCGGCTTGACCTCAACAGTGACATTTACAGTGCTGTTAGCTTCTGCTTCAACAGAGGTAACCTGCTGGCCGTTAGCTCTGAAAGTGATGGTCCAGCCTCTGGGGACCTCTCCCTGGAGGGCATAGTTCTGTTTATCAGCAGTCCGGTTCCTGAGTTCAGCACTATATGTGAAAGCAGACGATGCATTTCCCTGCATGTTGGCCTGACGGGTAGTGAATTCAGTCCTGAAGGTTCCCTGTTCTGAGATGTTAACAGTAAGCGGCAGAATGGTGGCATCACCGGCAATAACATAAATTCTGTAGTTGCCCTTGTTTACCTGGTATGGCACCTCTATACTGAGAGAGAGAGATTTCTTCTCCCCGGGCAGGACAGATACCTGTTTCACATTCCATGCTCCGGCTTTCAAAGTGTAGTTCCAGTTCCGGGGCATGTTAGTGACTGTCATGTCGAGAGTCTCGATTGATTCACCATTATTGATGACATCAATACCATATTCGATAGACTCGCCCGGGGGGACTGAGATCTTGGTAAAGGGAGTGTACAGCGTAACGCTGTCTCTGAGAGAGGCGGCACTGTTGCCGTAGGAGATTATCCCATAAGAAAGGATAAAGAAAATAACTGTCAATTTCTTCATTGGTGACATAAGAATTTCCTCCTGTTTTTGTCTTTGTTCAATTGAATTGCAAAATTAAGAAGGGAAAATCTGCTTTTGCAATAGGCATCAACAAACCCGGGAGAACAGAGAAGGGAACCAATCAGTATTATTAATTGAATCTGAGTGATTTATATCAGTAATAACCTCACTGTTAAAGTTTTCTTAAAATTTAGGGCCATTGTATTTCACATTCGCCTGCATCTTTTTAGCCACGTGTTGCCTCTCTCTGTCGTTGAAAAACTGAGTAGCCGGAGTCGTGTCATCTGATATTGTCCGTCACCATAAGCCTGTCTTCCCCTAAGAGCGCAGTCACGTCAGGGAGCTCAGGTCCCGCGATCATTTATTGCAATAATGATTGGATTTTTAATTATTAAGTCCCATGTTTGCATAATTCAGGTAAAAAAGAAGTTTTTTACTGATGCAATTATCATGGTCACCAATTTCATACAGAAGGATATAGCAGAGGTGCTTAGCACGTCCATTGTGCAGCAGACAGCATTCTGGTCTGAGGTTAAGCACAGGATGGGTGTTCAATCGATAGCATGTGATTTCAGGGTTCGTGCGTCTGACATATATACTGCCGTGGAGAATGGACAGGTGATAGCCTCCGACATGCTTGTAGAGCTTAAACCTGTCGGTGCCCATCATACAGTGGCATATGTTCCCTATGGTCCGGAGCTCGAGCCTTATGGCGAATTTCAGGGAGCATTTCTTGAGGAGTTGTCGGAGTGCCTGCGTCCACGCTTACCTGAGGATTGCATTATGATAAGGTATGATCTTGCATGGGAGTCATGGTGGGCCAATGATGAGGATGCATTCACCCCGGAAGGCATCTGGGCCGGTCCTCCGGCAATTCAACTCCAGGAATTGAGGTTCAATATTGGCACACACGAGCATAATTTTCGAAAAGCACCTTCGAACATACTCCCGTCGAATACAATATTCCTTGACCTGAAGCAGAATGAGACAGACCTTCTCAGGTCAATGAAGGCCAAGACCAGGTATAACATCATTCTGTCACAAAGAAAAGGAGTGACAGTAAAGGCAAGCGGGATCGATGACCTCGATAAGTGGTATTCATTGTATAGGGAGACATCGCTCAGGAATGGCTTCTTTCTGCACAGTATTGATTATTTCAGTGCAGTGCTGACAAGCAGGGCGCAAAACACTCTCTCGCCTGCGGAGGTATATCTCCTGATCGCAGAGCATGATAATCAGCCATTGGCGGCAATGTTCCTTGTCATTACCGGCAACAGGGGTACTTATCTCTATGGCGCATCTTCATCACAGAAGCGTAATCTCATGGCAACCTATGCGTTGCAGTGGAAAGCCCTCTGCCTGGCAAAGGAGAAGGGATGTACCGAATATGATATGTTTGGCATCTCTCCCAATCCTGACCCTGACCACCCGCTGTACGGGCTTTACCGGTTTAAGTCAGGTTTTGGCGGACATATCTATCATGCGATGGGTTGCTGGGATTATCCTCTGCAAGTGGAGACATATACCTTCTTCACTCTGCAGGAGCTGAGGAGCCAAGGCTACCACATCAACTGACATCATTGATTTCATGTGAAGAGCGAAACCCCTTACGGTCTTCGGTTACTTACCGATGCAGAACTTCGAGAATATCTCCCCCAGGATATCATCAGGGGTGATCTTGCCGGTTATCATCCCCAGGTGATAGATTGCATGTCGCACGTCAGTTGCTATCAGTACTGTGGGTATGCCGTCACGGAATCCGTTGAGCACGCGCTGAAGACTCCCTGAGGCATGCTTAAGTGCTTCGTAATGCCTGGCATTGGTGACTATGTACTGCGGGTTGCCTAGAGCTCCGGTTTCCACTGAGGCAAGCAGTTTCTCCTTCAACTTCTCAATGCCGGCTGATTCAGTGGCCGAAACCACTGCCACCTGAATGCCAGAGAGGCCTGCAACCTTTTTCTCCATGAAGCTGGCTTGTTTACCAGAAACCAGGTCAGCCTTATTTATCACTAGTATTAATTTTGCCCCGCTGCCGGCGGTCAGTGCAGTCACTGATTCCGCAAAGGCAGCCATCTCTTCAGCACTGTCTGTTGCCTCCGCGACGGCAAGGACTATCTCAGATGCTTCCAGCTTGCTTTTGGTCCTTTCCACCCCCAGCGTCTCTATCTCATCCCCAGAGTCTCTCAGACCGGCCGTGTCTATGAACCTGAAGAGGAGTCCCCCTATATGCAGCACCTCCTCAATGGTATCACGGGTGGTGCCGGGTATATCGGAGACGATGGCCCGTTCTTCACTCAGTAGTACGTTCAGCAACGATGACTTACCCACGTTGGGTCTGCCGGCTATGACTACGGGAATGCCCTTTTTTATAGCATTGCCGAGCCGGAATGAAGATGCCAGACTGTCAACAATATCTTTAATGCTTATCACCGTCTCCGTCATTGCGAACCTGTCTGCAAACAACAGATCCTCTTCGCTGAAATCTAGTTCAAGTTCAATAAGTGAAGCAAAAGAGACCAGCTCCTTCCTCAGCTTCTCTATTTCAAGAGAGAAGCCACCGCGAAGCTGGGTGGATGCAAGCCTGTGCGCTGCCTCTGAATCGGCAGCAATAATATCGGCCACCGCCTCAGCCTGTGACAGGTCTATCTTGCCGTTCATGAAGGCTCTCATGGTGAACTCACCCGGCAAGGCGGCACTGGCACCCTGGTCAATCAGTATCTCCATAATCTTCTGCTGGATAAACTGTGAGGCATGGTGGCTTATCTCCGCAGCGTCTTCACCCGTATAGGAGGCAGGAGCCCTGAACAGGGTTACCAGTACTTCATCAACGAACTCATCATCATCCATGATCTGGCCGTGATGCACCGTATATCCATCTTCCCCTGCCATGTCATTTCCGCTTGTAGGCAGAAAAATACGGCTGATAATTTGTAAAGTGTCCGAACCGCTGATCCTTATAATGGAAATAGCTCCTCCATGACCGGAGGCAGGTGCTGCAATGGTGGTTTCAGATTGTTGCTTCATATATTTTAAACCAGAAAGATGCAAAGATAATGAATGGGAGTAAGTTATAAAATGCTAAATTGGTACTCCAACAAAAGAGAGATGACATGAGAACTATTAAGTTTTTTTTAATCGTTGCCAGCGCAATGATAATGGCAGGATGTGCCGGCACCAGCAACAAGCTCACAAAACAAGAGATAGCCAACGGATGGGAGCTGTTATTCGACGGCACAAGCCTTGACCAGTGGCGACTGTATAACGGTGAAGGTACTGGCACCTGGGGAATAGACGAGGGATGCCTTGCCGCTGACGGAACGGGAAGCGACAGTACCGGTTATATTGTTTCAAAAAATGAATATGCCAACTTTGACCTGGTGTTCGATTGGAAGATAGCTCCCGGTGCTAACAGCGGAGTGATCTACCATGTCGTAGAATCGGAGAGGTTCCATACACCCTATCTCTCCGGGCCCGAATACCAGCTCATTGATGATGCAGGCTGGCCCGGCCAGTTGGAAGAGTGGCAGAAAACGGGGGCTGACTATGCAATGTATATCCCTGATCAGGATAAAAAGAAACTTAATCCTGCTGGCGAATGGAACAGCTCAAGGATACTTTTTGACAACGGACAGGTAGAATACTGGCTTAATGGTGAAAGAATTGTTGCATTCGAAGCCTGGACACCGGAGTGGTTCACATTAAAGAACAGCGGCAAGTGGGCCGGTGCTCCAGAGTATGGCCTCGCTGCCACGGGTCGTATCAGCCTGCAAGACCATGGCAGTAAAGCATGGTTCAGAAACATTAAGATAAAGCAGCTGCCACAGAAAGAGAGTGCACCTGTTCATCTCTTTAACGGTACTGACCTTACTGGCTGGACAGCCTATGGAACTGAAAAATGGTATGTCGAAGACAGCCTGCTGGTATGTGAGAGCGGCCCGGATAAACAATACGGGTACCTTGCCACTGATATGTACTATAAGGATTTTGACCTCACTGCAGACTTCAGACAAATATCTGATGGCAACAGCGGCATATTCTTCAGGTCTGTCATTGATGGCACCAGAATCTCAGGCTGGCAGGTAGAGGTGGCCCCGAAAGGTAACGATACAGGAGGCATTTATGAATCGTACGGAAGAGGATGGCTGGAACAGATCCCTGACGAAAAGGAGGATATACTCAATCCGGGGGAATGGAACACAATCAGAATTAAAGTTGTCGGTGCTCAGGTAACAACATGGCTCAACGGACAAGAGATGGTTAACATGAATGATTCTTTAATTGGCAAAGCTAACGGGAGAATTGCACTTCAGATCCATGACGGTGGTGGTATTAAGGTGCAGTGGAGAAATATTATCATCACTCCTTTATAACAATAATAAAGACCATATATAATAATGCGAATGCCCCGTCAGATAGATTTATCTGCGGGGCTTCGCAATTTATATAAAGTACTGATTATTATGTTTTTAGATACTTCATTTTATCTTGAGAGGTTGTCCGCTGAGAAGGTATTGTCAGGTATGTTCGCTGAGGTGTTAATTTGTTCAAAGAGGACCCTTGAGCTCCTTCCGTTAAGGAAGTTTTGGGCAAACATGTCGGTCATTATGTATCCGCCTTTGCCGTCTGTCTTAGGCTGTGTAGCTCGTATCTCAATTGTCTTGAACAGCTTCCCGTCATAGTTGTAGAAATCGATCTTCTTTATTTTAAGATCGTTCTTATCGAGCCATGTTACCTTTCGTGCGTATCCGTAATCGTCGGCTATGTTATCGTTTACAGGAACGCTTTCGATGCTCCAAACCCCGTTCGTGCCTGATTCAGGCATATGTTTTACTTTAAAGTCTGAATTTAGTCCGGTGGTCATGTCAGCATTTGTAAATTCGGAGCTCATGAAACTCTTTCCCTTATCGGTGCTTACAATACGTCTGGTCTTTTTAAGCGCGGGCAGGTAGATCCACATGTCATCCTGAGCGTCCTTATTGTCAATTATAAGCATAGCGGTGCCCCTCACATCAGCAGGATCAAGGAACTTCATCACTCTCTTTTCTGTGTCGCCAAAGGTCTTGGAGATCATATTAACCTTACGCGTCCGTATGGCGCCACTCTTCTCGGTTATCGTCAGTGTAATATTTGACTGCAGGTTTCCTGACAGTGTCAGGTCACGACTTTTGTCCATCAACTGCACAGGATCAGGTTGCTGAGCCGTTAAGGAGAGCATTGACATGATCAGCAGGGCTGAGGAGAGGTACATTATCTTTTTCATTTTATTTCTGTTTTTAGATTTTGTTTGTTATTCTTTTTGTTCTGCTAAGATCTGCTTCAATGAATGTCGGTTTGAACCAGAGCATAAAAGCAGGTATGACAATTATTGAGCAAAGCAGGCAGGTTCCTATTGAAAGCAACACCAGGTATCCGAAGTATCTTATTGAAAGGAACCCTGAAATGAATGTGGCTGAAAATCCTGCCATGACAGTGAGCCCGTTTATCACAATGCTCCTGCCTGTTGTCTTGTAAGTATTGGCTAAGGCCTGAATATGTCCGAACCCATTTCGCAGTTCAGTATTATATTTCCAGAGGAACTGGATAGTGAAGTCAACACCCACGCCTATCATTATTGAAGAAAGGAGAGCGGTGGCAGCATCGATGGCCACTCCGGTAAGACCCATCACTCCGAACTGGATGAGGATGGAGACAGCCAGCGGTATTGAACCGATCAGGCCACCCCGGACTGATTTAAAGATTATAGAGAGCAGGATAAACACTGCCATCAGTGCAAAGGCAAGTGATGACACCTGGCCCACGATGATCTTTTGGGCGAAATCAGCCATGATAATGGCATATCCCCCGAGGGTAATATCGGCCGGGAAGTCGGCAGTGAAACTCGTTATATCATCGCGGAGCACCCTGATAACGTCATTATCCGGCTTGGAAAGTTTTACCAGAAGATGAGCCTTGGTATTCTCGAAGTTCATCAGCTGCTTCCAGTCGTCAGGGTCGCCGCTCATATTATATAGCTCAAACATCTGTGCTATCGCTTCTGATGAGTCAGGTATTTTGTCATAGCCATCCTCGTCAGGCTGATACAGAGCTTTGCTCATCTCCCTCACCACGTCTGATATCGAAAAAACGCTTCCGACACCATCCTGCTCAGTTAGATGTTGTGTAAGGCCATCTATACGCCTCATCACGACAGGATCCTTTATGTCTCCGCTGATCATTACAGAGATAGTCTGTGAGCCTCCGAACTTAGCATTTATCAGCTCTGATGCCTTTCTGACAGGGTGTTTGTGAGGGAAGTAGTTCTCCTGGTTGGTATCAATCCTGAGGAATACCATTCCGGTGCTGATCAGCAGTGTTATTATTGCTGACGCCAGCAGTACTCTTCCCGGCCAACGGGTGATCATTGTTGAGATACCGGTAATTCCACGACTCAACAGGTCACGTGAGTGATCACGTGGTGGCCGGGCTTTCTTTGCCGGCCTGTCACTCAGATAAAGCAGTGATGGTATCAGTAGCAGACTCATTGCCAAAGCTATCGATACTCCTGCCGCGGCCAGAACACCTACCTGTCGGGCAGGTATTATTGAATGTGCCAGAAGCCCCAGCAGCCCGGCAATAGTAGTCAGCCCGCTGAACAATATGGGCATTTTGAGAGACCCTGTAAGTTCCCCTATTATCTCTTTCCTGTCCTTAGTCATCCCGGCACTCTTTAGCTCCTTATGGCGGGTGACAAGGTATATTCCGTAGTTGTTAGCTACAGAGATAAGTATGATGGGTACCAGAAGGCTCAAGATAGAGAATTTCCATCCCAGGAGAGGGATCATCCCCATTGTGGCGACCACCGTCAGCACAACCACAGAGAAGGGCATAAACACGCTCTTCCAATCTCCAAGGCTGAGTTTAAGTATCACCAGCATGATGATAAGTGCGAGTGGTATTAGTATGACTGCATCCTGGTTTACATCATTGACGATGTGACGCCTGATATATGGCAGTCCGCCCGTCATTATTTCCGTCCCGTTCTCCTGCGCCTTGCATATTGAATCAACCTTGCCCAAAGTGACTCCTTCCGGCACGTTAGGATTGATAGTCCCGGTAACAGCAGCAGCTGTCATGTCTTCAGATGCAACTATGCCAAGGGCGAACCGGTTGGAAAGGATGTCCTGCCTTAGCTCTTCAGTCTCCTCAGGCGTGTCGGGTATACTTCTGAGGAGGGGGTCAACTATCATCATACCCTCTTCACCCACTATCTTTCTCGCGGTGTACAATGAGTTGATCGAACCTATACCTTCCAGCCTTGAAAATCCCCTGTCTATTTCCTTCACATGCTGAAGGTTAGTGGAGGTGAGCACTGAGGTGTCGGTCAGAATGACTATAATCATATCCTGTACACCGAAGTGATTCTCTATTGAGTCAGTGCTTATCCTGGAGGGCATGCTCCGGGGCACATAATTTCTTATCTCGGGGTCGGTCTCAACTGTTGGTATAAGAATACCCAGCGTCACTGCCAGGGCAACGGAGAGTGATATTATATACCACCTATATTTAATAATGAATTTTGCCATTTTATCAGAACTCTATTTTTAGGGCAAGAAATGCCGCATTCATGAAATTGTCAATAATGTCATACAGACCGCCTTTTTTGCCTTTATAATGCTCAAAGCCTGCGCTCAGTGTCAAACCGTCTGATGGTTTGAATGCTATAACCGGCATGATCAACAGGTCTTTTGAAGTGAAGTTGTACATGGTCAGTACTGAAGGCATCAGCCTGCCATACATCATGTCAGCCTCAAGCCTGAGGCCTGCTGAGTGGTAATATTCGTTTACCTGATTATTGTATAGTCTCCCGAAGGCCTCTGTCTGCATTCTTATGAACTCAACAGGATTGAATCCGGGGGTACTGAATAATTCCTCCAGCTGTGACAGGTCAGGCTCAGTACCAATAAGCGGATCATAGGGTGATGGGTAGTAGTCAAGCACCTTCTTGCCCGAGTATTCAAAGGTCACCCGTAGAGCTCCGGGCATCCAGTCCATCCCTGTCACCCACTCAACCTGCGGGAAGGGTATCTCCTCATTGCCCTCCTTATCTTTCACAGGACGGGTGTACGCCAGGGCACCCCTCCATACGATCGGACCCAGAGCTGTCTCAAAGTCGAAGCCAGCCTGATTGATAATATAAGGTACTCCGGCAATGCTTATCAGCGGATTATATGGATTGGAGAAGTCTGCACCTCTAAGGGATAGTCCCGGTAACAGTTCGGGCCCATGATACCACTGGAAACCGGCATCAAAGCCGCGTAACATCACGTCACCCCTGAAACCGTATGAATAGTAGTCGTTACCTGTCCGTAATCCATAAGGTATCTGCAGTGCGATATTTGATGGCAACTCCAGCGGCGAAGTCATCAAAACAGACGGATACCAGAATGGTGTTGCTACAACTGTCAGTCTAAGTGATGGCGATGGGGTTAATATGAGCTCTCCTAAAAGGTTGCCCATGTCTTTATCTTCAAAGTCAGGACTACGGAATGTGAAATCCATCGGGCTAAAGCGGGAGAGAGGAGTGAAGAGATCGGTCTTTCCCCATTTGATAATTTTTTTCCCCAGAGAGATACTCATGAAGTTGTTGTAATAACTTCCCCATGCCTCTCTCACAACCCATGAGTTCTCATTTACACCGAACTGCTGACCCGTTCTCATCCGCAGATCTGCAAATGCTTTAAAGCTTAGATTGTCGGTTGCTGTGAGGGTGAGAGCTGCATCACCAAAGGCTGCATTTACGTTATTTGGATAATCACCCGTGCTGAAATAGACCCCGCCCCTTACAAATCCTCCGGGGGTAAATGTCCTCTCCTGTGGTAAAAGTGAAAGAGGAAGTAAAATTAACAACAGTGTAAAAAATGTTTTCCTTATCATGATTCTCTTTTTTGCCTCAAAGATGATCATGATATGCTGCGAAGTCGACCTGACCGCTAAGCTAGAACCTTAAGTTACTATGAAATGAGTGCGAACCGCGTGGATCACACCTGCTCTGAGCTCTTTGATATCTGCTCCCTGTAGGCGCTGGGAGTCTTACCTGTATGAGCCTTGAAGAATGAGTTAAACGTTGATTTTGAGTTAAATCCAGAGTCAAAAGCTATAGCCAGTATGGTATAATGCTGGAACTTTGGATCCATTATTCGATTGATAACCTCTTTGACACGGTACTCATTGATGAAGGAGAAGAAGTTACGACCATGCTTTTCGTTCAGCACCTGTGTTATATAGTGTCTTGGTATTCCTGTCTTCCTGGCAAGGTCGTCGATGGTCAGGTCACCGTCGATATAAGGTTTTTCATCATCCATATACTGAAGCAGTCGTGTCAGGTACTCTTCGGCCTGTTCATCCCTTAGTCCGCTTCTGGCATATCTCTCAGTATTAGTAAGATCGCTGGCTTCGCTTTCTTCATCGGCAGAGGAGGGGGATTCGAGTATCTCGGGCTGCTTGATGGCGTAAAAGCTATAGGCAAAAGAGAAGAAGGTGATAAAGATAAACGTCATTATATATGGATCGAAGGGGAGATAGTTGTTAATTATATTTAGTCCGCCCAGGATAAAAACAATTATGTACCCGGCATAAAATGTTATTGCAAGGATCTTCAGCCAGTTAAGGGTCAGCATGGCCGATGTAAATGACGCAAAGTCGCGCAGCCTTGCCTGGTGATGCCTTATCTCAATGAAAGACAGAACGCTGTATGTGGT
>CAYQNT010000029.1:0-2406 GCA_964418865.1 uncultured Rikenella sp. | reverse complement strand
GGTCACTGAAAGGAAGAAAGTTATACTATACACAATTCTCAGCGGAATGAATCTGTCAACTACCAGGAAGCCGGTCAGGTCATCGAAGATGGGTTCAGCACGGAAGACGACTGAAACCGCAAAAAAGACGATAAAAGGTATGAAATGAAGTGCATTCCATGGCGAGAACCTTAGCGAAGGTCTTATTACATGCCGTACATAGAGAAAGAGTAGTGGACCGTAGGTCAGGGACACAAACGGGAATGAGTACATGTCAAGTACAGTACGGTTGATAAGTGCAAAGATCATTTCAACACAGAACAGAAAGAGCCATGTCGCCATTATCCGGCCGGCCTTGGTGAAAGGTTTCCTGGTGGCTAACAGCATACCAGCGAAGAACGACTGTGATATTCCTATAAAAAGTAGTGGTTCAATGAAAGTCATCATCATTATAATAATCAGTAAATTTAATCTGAAAAATTCAAATCATCTTTCAAATGAAGTACTGACGGTTGAAACAAATGTAATATGTATTGTTAACAAAGATGAGAAAATGCCTTACATTTGAGATATCAGTAACTAAAAGGATATAGTGTTATGAGCATATTACTGAATTCCGGATCAAGAGTGATCGTGCAGGGATTTACCGGCAGCGAGGGATCTTTTCATGCCGGCCAGATGATTGAGTACGGAACAAGGGTTGTGGGAGGCGTCACCCCCGGCAAAGGCGGTCAGGCCCACCTGGGACTACCTGTATTCAATACCGTCAGGGAGGCTGTCAGGGCAACCGGCGCTGACACATCGGTAATATTTGTGCCGCCGGCGTTTGCATCAGACTCTATCATTGAGGCAGCAGAGGCTGGTATAAAGCTGATTGTAGCCATTACAGAAGGTATCCCGGTAGCTGATATGGTACGTGTTAAGAAGCTCATGAAAGATTATAAGTCCATTCTCATAGGTCCTAACTGCCCCGGCATCATTACACCAGGAGAGGCTAAGGTGGGCATCATGCCCGGCTTTATTCACAAACCAGGGAGGGTTGGAGTTATCTCAAGGTCCGGGACTCTAACGTATGAGGCTGTCGACCAGCTCACAAAGCTTGGCATCGGGCAGTCGACATGTGTGGGCATTGGAGGAGACCCGGTGATAGGGTCCACCTCCCTTGACATACTCAGCATGATGATGAAAGATGACGATACTGACGCTATAGTGATGATAGGTGAGATCGGAGGGGTCATGGAGGCCGATGTGGCATACTGGGTCAGGGAACACGCTACCAAGCCTGTCATCGGGTTCATTGCAGGACAGACAGCTCCCAAAGGCAGGCGGATGGGCCATGCGGGAGCCATAATCGGCGGTGCGAATGATACTGCCGAAGCCAAGATGAAGATTATGGCAGAGTGCGGCATACACGTGGTAAAATCGCCTGCCGACATAGGCATAATGGTAGCAGAAGTCCTGCATAAATAATTTTTTATCTTTGTCCCCGGAAAATTTGCATATATGAAACCAGTATGTATCTGAATTCATAATCATAATATTATGATAATAAGTAGCATGCGGGTTCTATCACACAATTAAAATAAATTACTACATAATGAAACTACTCGAGGGAAAAACAGCTGTGATAACGGGCGGATCAAGAGGCATTGGAAAGAGTATTGCATTGCGTTTTGCAGCCGAGGGAGCCAATATAGCTATCACGGATATAATGGATAACCAGGTATTTGCTGATACCATAAAAGAAATAGAAGCTCTGGGTGTCAAGGCAAAGGGCTATGTATCGGATGCATCTGTATATGCTAATGCAGGTAATGTCATTGATAAAATAGTGAACGATTTCGGGACTATTGATATTCTGGTAAACAATGCCGGCATTACACGTGATACTCTTCTGATGAGGATGACAGAGGAGCAGTGGGACCTGGTTCTCACCGTGAATCTGAAATCGGTCTTCAATCTGACAAAGGCTGCCATCACGCCTATGATGAAACAGAAGAAGGGCTCGATCATCAATATGAGCTCGGTAGTGGGCGTCAGCGGCAATGCAGGTCAATCGAACTACTCGGCATCAAAGGCCGGCATACTTGGATTCACGAAGAGTGTTGCCAAGGAACTCGGTTCACGTAATGTGAGATGCAATGCCATTGCACCCGGATTTATTCTTACTGATATGACAGGTAAACTGCCGGAGGATGTCAAGGCCGAATGGATCTCAAAGATCCCTCTTAGGCGAGGTGGACTGCCTGAGGATGTGGCTGATGTAGCTCTTTTTCTCGCCTCCGATCTCTCCTCATATGTGACCGGTCAGACTATCAGTGTCTGCGGTGGTATGGCGATGTAAAAAATATTTTGAATTGATTTATTTATTATATTTGTATCGGCAGGGCGCTATTACCTCATACACGAGGAAATGCAGCGAGACAT
>CAYQNT010000028.1:0-25469 GCA_964418865.1 uncultured Rikenella sp. | reverse complement strand
CCAGGGCCAAGGAGCGTTTTTTCTCCCACAGGGACATGTTCGGCCAGTGGGATCCCAAGAACCAACGACCTGAACTGTGGAACATCTTCAACGGCAGAAAAAACATGGGAGAACATTTCAGGGTATTCCCAATAAGCAACTGGACAGAGCTTGATGTATGGCAATATATTCTCGAGGAGAAGATCATGCTTCCCGGATTGTACTACACCCATAAGAGGAAGATATTTAACCGCAACGGCGTGTTTCTTGCCTGGGCCCCATTTATGCAGCTTAAACCAAATGAAACGGTAATTGAGGCAGATGTAAGATGCCGGACAATAGGGGATATCACATGTACGGGGGTAACACTTTCGCAGGCTCAGTCGCTTGAGGAGATAGTCTCAGAGATAGCCGCCACCAGGATAACTGAGAGGGGGGGCAGATATGATGATAAGAGATCAGAGGCAGCGATGGAAGACCGCAAGAAGGAGGGATATTTCTGATGATGGCAAGGCATATTATAATTCCATTGACAATTACCGAAAATGTATCTGAACGGCAATAATAAAAATAAGAGTCTTCTCCGGTTTACAACAGCCGGGAGTGTTGACGACGGGAAAAGCACCCTTATTGGGCGTCTGTTATATGACAGTAAATCAATCTTTGAAGACCAGATTGAGCAGATTGAGCAGTCGGGCAAGAGGCTTGGTAGGGAGGAACTTGACCTGTCACTTTTGACTGACGGCCTGAGGGCAGAGCGTGAGCAGGGAATAACAATTGACGTGGCTTATCGCTATTTTGCCACTCCTGCCAGGAAATTTATTATCGCTGATACGCCCGGTCATGTCCAATATACCCGGAATATGGTTACAGGAGCCAGCACTGCAGACCTTGCCGTTATCCTTATTGATGCCCGTAAGGGTGTGCTTGAACAGACAAAAAGACATGCATTTATTGCATCGCTTCTTGATATCAGGCATGTGGTCTTTTGCATCAATAAGATGGATATGGTGAACTACAATGAAGAGGTCTTTAACAGACTCAAAACGGAACTGGCCCTGCTATCCCTGAAACTGAAGATAAAAAATCCGGCCTACATACCTATCAGTGCCAAGTACGGCGATAATGTTGTGGACACGTCAGACCAGATGAGGTGGTATACCGGCAAGACGTTTCTCAGGTATATTGAGACTGTTGAGGTAAAAAGGAACAAAAACCTGGAGCACCCCCGCTTCCCGGTTCAGACCGTAATACGCCCGCATTCTCATGAATATCATGATTACCGTGGATATGCAGGGAGGGTTGCCAGCGGAATCTTTAATACCGGAGATGAGATAGTTGTTTTACCATTTATGCAGCGTTCAAAGATAAAAAGCATAGACATTTATGATCATAGCCTGCCACGAGCTTCAGCGGGTGAATCGGTGACAATCACACTTGAAGATGAGATTGATATCAGTCGCGGTGATATGATTGTTACTACAGGCGAAATGCCGGTGGTATGCAATGATATTGATCTTATGGTATGCTGGTTTAATGAGAAGCCTCTTCATCCCTCAGGACGATATATAGTAAGGAATTACAGTAACGAGGCAGGATGCATTATCAAGGCTGTTGACTATAAGATAAACATAAATACACTGGAGCGGGAGGCAGAAGAGCTCACTGTAAGAATGAATGATATAGCAAAGGTCAGAATAAGAAGCTCAAAGCCTTTATGTGTTGATCAGTATAAGGACAATAATATTACAGGCAGCATTATTCTTATTGATGAGGTCACCAATGAGACTGTGGCAGCGGGGATGGTAGTGATATAAACCAGAACTCCAATGCCGGATGATAAAAAATGCTCCACCGGATCATTGAATGCTATTCCGCTCATAAGTTTTAATAGATAAAAGGGATCAACATCTTAGTCTTTTTTGCATATTCTTCGTAATCCTTACCATACTTTCCGCTCAAATATTTGTCGAGTTTGGGTGCATTATAAAAAGCAAAACAGGAAAACAGGAAAACAGGAATTGTTGCTGACCATATATTTTTTGTGACTAGCGCATAAGCGATTACCCATAGAAGGTCACCGAAATAGTTAATATGCCGGGAATATTTAAAAAGGCCTTGTGTATATAGTTTCCCCTTGTTTTCAGACTTCCCTTTCCAATTGTTTCTTAAGATTTCTCCACGAGTGTTAAGAACACAGCCTATTATGAATACTCCGACAGCAAGAAAATCAAGCCCGTCAACTGATCGGGAAATGGGTAGTACAAATAATGGGAAACCTATAAAATAAAGCGCAAATGCTAATGGTACACTCACGCTTTCTTCCCACGGGATTCTTCTTTTTAATAGAAAAATCATCACGTAAGCCAGTCGGATGAAAATAATAATATTGAATGCGAAGATTATTATCCTTCTGTCAATATTTCCAGATGCATTGTTAACGCCCAAATGATTTTCAATCCAGGTCCCGCCACTTTGAAATAAAATCCAATACGATAGCCATAGCAGTAAAATCTCAATAAGGTGGATGACTATTTTCTGTGGAATGCTTTTGCTTTTCTTTCCATATAAGTCCATTGAAATCAAGTTTTCGTTGGTCAGAAATAATAACAAACATCTTATCTCTTTGTTATTCGAGGGCGTAGTTCTCGAAAAGAGCTATATTCCACTATTTCTTACTCATCTTGCCTGATGATCTTAGCATATCTGTATTCATCCCAGATCATGCCGTTCTTGAAGACGTCGTCTTTAAGTATCGCCTCACGTACAAAACCGCATCTCTCAAGCACACGCTGCGAGGGTATGTTGTATTCAAAAATACCCGAGAAAATCTTTACTATGTCGAGCTCCCGGAACCCATAGTCACAGATAAGATTGACCGCACGGGTGGTTATGCCCTTGTTCCAGTATGGCTCGCCAATAAAATAACCGAGCTCTGCTGTTTTGCGGTAAACGTCAACCTGCCTTTGCAACGCGATATTACCGACATATTCGCCCTCAAATTCAATTGCAAAAACTTGTACCGGTCTCTGTCTCAGACACATTCGTATGAATCTCTCGGCATCGGCAACGGAGTAGGGATGCGGAAAAGCATCTCTGACGTTGTCAGCAATCTTTCTGTTATTTGCCAGCTCAGCCATACGGTATTTATCGCCCGATTTGAATTTTCTGATTGAAACGATACCATCGGTTAGCTTAAAAGTAGGATTTCTCATGTTGGACCAGCTCTTAGAGAGCTGTCTGTAAAGATATTAAATTGAGTAATATTGCATGATGAAAAGGAGCGCACTTTTCCTGCTGACACTGGCTGTTTTTTATCTCTCATCATCCGGACAGCCATCGTTTCCCGAAAAGGGACAGCTCTTCGTTGATACCACCATTCCAAGGGTAGATATAACTGTCAGTCCTGATACCCTGATATGGCTTTATGCCAATCCCGAAAGTGATAGGGAGTTCCGGGCGGCATTTGTGTTTGACAACGGCACTGTGCGTGATACCATGGAACAAGTGGGATTTCGTTTACGCGGCAACACATCGCGATGGTCGCAGAAAAAATCGTTCAAGATCTCTTTCAACACTTTCACGCCGGGAGGTAATCTCTACGGAGTTGAGAAGATGAATCTCAACGGTGAGCATAATGACCCTTCCATTATGCGTTCCAAGATAATGTGGGACATACTCCGGAAATGGGATATACCGGCACCAAGATCCAATCATGTGCAGCTTTTTATAAACGGTAATTATTTTGGACTTTACATTAATGTGGAGCACATTGACGAGGAGTTTGCCATGTCACGTTTCGGAAATAAGAATGGTAACCTCTACAAATGTCTCTACCCGGCTGACCTCAATTACCGTGGCGATAATCCTGACAGTTATAAGATATGGTCAGGCGGCAGGTGGGTTTATGAGCTGAAAACCAACGAGGAAGAGAATGACTTCTCGGATTTGGCTGCACTGATCGGAGTGCTTCATAACTCAACTGATGAGAACCTTTTCTGTGATCTCAATGAGCTCTTCAACATATACGACTATCTGAAGATCATGGCTGTCCAGATCTTCTGCGGCGACTGGGACGGATATATTTATAATAAGAACAATTTCTACCTTTATCATAACACGCTCACCGGCAAGCTTGAATACATACCCTATGATGTTGACAATACGTTAGGCATAGACTGGTTTGGCATAGACTGGGCAGAGAGGAACATATACACATGGCAGCCCGGCGGTAGTGAGGAGAGGCCGCTTTACGACCGCATTATCAATCATCCTGTTTTCAGGAAGCAGTTCAGCTACTATGCGAAACAGCTCATCAGCAGTACTCTTGACATTGATTCACTAAAGCTGGCCATTGAGGCGAGGAAGGTCATGATATCTCCATACGTGGCCACCGATCCTTATTATCCCCTTGATTACGGGTATGACTACGGAGACTTTCTGGATTCGTATACCTCAGCAACCGGGGCACATGATAAATGGGGACTCTATCCTTACCTTGAAGCCAGGATGCGCACAATGGCGGAACAGATTGAGGAGGAGGCTATGGATCCGGTAATTAATTACATCAGGCATCAGCGTATTTCAGGTGAGCCTTTGACTGTCACTGCATTTGTTGAGGCTGCTGGCTTACCGGTCAGCGTGACGCTGCTCTTTGCGATGGGAGGAGGCCCCGTTGAGCAGACTGTGATGACCCGCGACGGGTCAGGAACCTACACTGCTGTTTTGACCAATATTTCTGGCGATGCCGGAGTTACCTACCAGGTAATGGCTTCCGACGGCTTGGGAAGGACCATAGTATTACCGTGTAAACCGGTACATATTAACCCGGTCACAGGTAACACACCGCTTCTTTTTATCAACGAATTCATGGCAGACAATGAAAAGACGGTGACTGATGAGTATGGCAACTACAGCGACTGGATTGAGATATTCAACGGTGGCGCTGAGGGTGTTTATCTCGGTGATATATACCTGACAGACAATTTTAATAATCCTCATAAATGGAGGCTTCCGGGTGTTATTCTTCCTGCCGGTGGATTCATAGTGATCTGGGCAGACGGAATGCCTGCCCTGGGAACAAGGCATGCATCTTTTAAGCTTTCAATGGAGGGGGAGGAGATAGGCTTGTATTCGGATAAATTTCTTGTTATCGATACTCTAACTTTTGGTTTGCAGCATGAGGATGTAAGCATGGGTAGGAAGAGTGATGGAGGCTCTGTGATTGGGTTTCTGGCAGCTGCTACGCCTGGACGATCAAACAACCTGAGCTCAGCCGAAACCATCGTTGCCGAAGAGAAACTGACCGTCTGGCCTAATCCTGCCGGCGAAGATGTCATATGGCTTAGTGAGACGGTTGACTGCAGGGTTTACAACTCAACGGGAGTGCTTGTCTTTGCAGGAAAGGAGATCAGCGAGCTGGATGTAAGTCAATATCGTTCGGGTCTCTATATAATTGTCACCACTGACGGCCGGCGGATAAAGTTTATTGTCAGATAGGAGCCTGGCTATCTCCTGGATATCCGGGTTTTGCCGTAAATGAGCAATCCATCCGAGGTGATCCCTTCAATGATGACAGAATAGTCCGTTGGCGTATCAGCGGTATAAAAATCAAACTCTGCTGCACCCCCTGCTGACAAGGTCACATTGGGATTCCAGTAAATTGTCGTTCGCAGGTCCGGAGGCCCTATTTCTCTCTGCTCCTGCGTCTCATAACGGGGTGAATAAAACTCTTCCGGTGTCTGAAGTCCCAGTGGTGTTATTGTTTTAATGTTGAATTTTGGTGCCTCCTTATAGGCTTTGCTCCCTTTCTTCGTAGTGATAACTATTGCTCCGCCTGCTCCCTGACCACCAAGTAAGACAGTCTGGGCTCCTACAAGTACAGTTATTCTTTCAACACTGTATGGATCAATCATATCAATGTCATAATCTTCAATTATCATATCATCAAGAACAAGTACTGCAGTAAGCGGGGTGTTAAGATTGAAACGATATCTCTCTATTACAACCTTTCCACCTTCGACCCTGACAAATGGAATATGGTATATTACCTCGGAGAGAAAAATAGGATGTATTTCTTCTATCTGTTCATAATCAAGCATTTTATTAGATGGCTGAGAACTTCGCGGCATGTAATATGAAAAGCTGTAGTTCTTCTTTTCCGGCGCTTTTGCCTTTATAATAACCTCCTCAATATAGACTGTACGCATCCCGTTTTCCATTGTATATCTTGTGTCAGCCCGTGTTATATATCTGCTCATCTGCTCATCATTCCTGTTTTCTGCCATTATATCTGTGGGCCTTACAGGGAGAGCCGTTACTGTTGGAAAAAACTCCCGGTCAAGAATCAGGTCGACCGTTGGTTTTCCGGTTTTATTCAGAGCTTGTACAATAAACTCCGTGCTATCACGGAATTCAATCCCTCCGAATACGAAACGCCCGTTATCATCTGTCAGCGTTGTATTAAAATAATCTGATCCCCAGGAGAATATAGTTACCTCAGCCTTCGCAACCGATTTGCCCAGTATAAGTGATCTGATACTGCCAGTGATCTCCATCCCAGACTTCAGGGGGTATTTCATCTCCTGATATCTGCCGGTCAAGGCGGCAGGAATATCATATCGTCGCCAGCCGTTTGTCATCATTAACAGATTAAGGGCCGGGGCAGCCATTGGATTGCCTTTCTGAAAATAGAATCCCGGGTTGTTTATGTGGCCCTTTAGCTCAGAAGTAAGCAGCAGAGTTGTAAAAATAGTGACAGATGTATCCGGTTTAATATCATTGTCATCGGTAACAGAGACAGAGAATGAACCTGTCCGGGATAAATGATCCGTCCCAGATACCTGTACGCGGGCATTAACTTTCTGGCGTTTCTGATATGTTTCCGTGTCGGTCTCAATGCCGACCTGAGACTGGTCATTGTTCAGACAGAACACCAGCCGTTCGCTTAACGGTATCATGTTTTCATCTAGCAAGATAGCCTGAAGCACGCCGGAGGGGAACTTGCGGGTATCGAATGAAATAGTACTGTAGCTACTGTCCCATGGCTCAGCATAATGTACTATGCCACGAGTATGAAGCATCAGGAAAAGTTTCTTCTGTTGCCGAATATCAGAAGACTTGATTACACTCACATAAAGGCTGTCTCCCGATAACTCCGTGCTGAGGGTATATGTTCCATTTCTGGCAAGGGGCAGCTTAAAGCGTTTTTCAAGACCCTGCTCATTGGTGCATACTGCATAATATTCGGTTACTGTATCAGCCTTAAGGAAAAACAGCCCCATTCCGTCATGGAGAGTCTCCAATACGGCATAGATGTTACCGGAATCGTCAATAATATTGCCTGTTACGTGTTCCGGCATTCCGCTTCCACTCAGAGCTTTGAATGCAACTGCACTTACCGTACCGGCAGGTATATAACCGCCCTCAGGAAAGAAATAGACTTCATAGTCGTTCTGAGAATAAGGAACCGGTATGTACTCTCTGCTCTTGGTGGTCTCTACATACAAGACACGTAGGTCACTCTCTTCCGGGAGCCTGAACCGGAACCGTGAGATAGTATCCCCGTCAGTTTCAACCTCTGAAAGTGGCTGATCATTTATTCTCATTCGAAGCTGGCCGGGAAAGATTTTCTTATTTGATTTAATATCACGGAAACTTACTTCTGCTGTTATCCTGTCGCCCTTTTCTGATCTGAAGGTTACCACAGTGTTTACCGTGGCTGAGAGAGGACCTTCCACACGGATATTTTTTCTAAAATGATAATCGGCACCAGGATTCAGCATATTTTCCGTCCATGCGCAGAGGGTATAGTCGCCTTCAGGCAATGCCTGGTCCAACTTGATATATCCGCTGAAGGCACCTGAATCAGCTCTTATCTTAACTCTTTCCACCACCGAGTCAAGCGGACTGAGCAGCTCAGCATAAACATACTGCCGGGTCACAGGAGTGTGAAGGAGAGCGTCGGCAACATGCGCCCGGAACCAGATGGTCTCTCCCGCAATGTAAACAGGCCGGTCAATATGCAGATAGATCTTTTCTTGTGGGAAACGGATGATCTGCTCGATAATTCTGTTAGTAAGGGAGTCTCTTCCTAAAGAGCCAGATACCTGTCCGTAACAATTTAAGGATAGTAGTAACAGTGATGCTAAGCCAACAGTCAGTCTACGCATTGGTAATACCATCAGGGCTGTTTTCCCCTGAAGGAATAAAGGTATAGAACTATTTCGTCAAAAAAGCAATAATAAATAATTGGCTGATCCCAGCAGGGTATAATAAACAAGGCGGGACTCCGACGTAACAGAGTCCCGCCCCGGGAAACCAATTTTTTAGGTCTCAGATCTTCCAGGCTTGCAACTCTCAGACTTTAAGACTGCAAGACGGAGCCCCGCCTGCGGGGCGACAGACCTCTAGACCTTCGGACCTTCGGACCTTTTTAGCCCATATAAGGATACCTGTAATCCGTAGCAGGAAGGAATGTCTCCTTAATAGTGCGTGGTGAAGTCCATCTGACCAGATTCAGGCTGCCGCCTGCCTTGTCATTTGTTCCTGATCCCCTTGCCCCGCCGAATGGCTGCAATCCCACCATAGCTCCTGTAGGCTTATCATTGTAGTAAAAGTTGCCTGCGGCAAAACGGAGCACCTGGCATGCTTTCACTATCGCCTGCCGGTCAGCTGAGAATATAGCACCTGTCAGCCCATAGGGAGAGGTCTCATCGCATAGATGAAGGATCTCTTCAAACTTGTCATCGTCATATAAAAAGATGGTCATGACAGGGCCGAAAATCTCCTCCTGCATAGTAACAAACTTCGGGTTGGTTGTCACAATGATGGTCGGCTGAACGTAATAACCCTTGCTCTTGTCACCTGTTCCCCCAAGTAATATAGTGCATTCAGAAGAGGCTTTTGCAAGCTCAATGTATCTCATTATGTTGTCAAATGATGTTTCATCAATGACAGCATTTACGAAAGTGCTGAAGTCAGCCGGGTCGCCGACCTTTAATTCTGACGCCTGCTTTTTAAGGAAACCAGAGATGTCAGGCCATAGTGAACGGGGTATATAGGCCCTGGAGGCGGCTGAGCACTTTTGCCCCTGATATTCAAATGAACCTCTTGTGATAGCGGTTGCCACCTCTAGTGGGTTAGCTGTGTGATGCACAACGATGAAATCCTTGCCGCCTGTCTCACCCACTATTCTGGGATATGACTTGTAATTCTCAAGGTTATTTGCTGCGGCCTTCCAGAGTTGGTTCAATGTGCTGTTTGATCCGGTGAAATGTATGCCTCCAAGATCACGGTGCTTCATTACTACGGAGCTGATGACGGAGCCTTTTCCCGGAAGGAAGTTAACGACTCCGGCTGGAAGACCTGCCTCCATGAAAACCTTCATCAGTATCCAGCTCGAGAGAAGAGAGGTTGTTGCCGGCTTCCAGACTGTGGTGTTACCCATAAGAGCCACCGCCATGTTCAGGTTTGAAGCAATAGCTGTAAAATTAAATGGGGTTATGGTATATACAAATCCTTCAAGCGGCCTGTACTCAACCCTGTTAAGCTGATCATTTCCTGACCCCGGCTGCTCTCTGTAAATCAGGCCTGCAAAATAGGCATTGAACCTTAAATAATCGATAGCCTCAGCCGCGGCTTCTATCTCTGCCTGCTGAATGCTTTTGCTCTGACCGAGCATAGTAGCGGCAACAATAGTATAACGGTACTTCTTTGACAATAGCTCAGCTGCCTTTAGCATTATTGAGGTTCTCTCTACCCATGACAGCGACATCCATGCCTCTTTGGCATTCATGGCTGCTTCTATTGCTTCCGCAGCTTCCTTTTCTCCTGCCATATGATAGGTAGCCAGAACATGGCTATGATTATGAGGCATGACAACTTTACCTGTTTTGCCGGTCTTTACGGGCTTTCCGTTAATAAGGAGGGGTATCTCAACTGTTTCAGATGACATCCTTTTCAGTTCCTTTTCCAGCTCAGCTCTCTCACTGCTGCCTGGAGCATAGGTCAGGAGCGGCTCATTGAGTGGTCTTTGAATAGAGTAAATAGCATTATTCATATCAGTGATTATTAGTTTAATATGCTATGATTTGAACGATACAAATCAGCACGCACATAAAGGTTTGTTATGTATGATTAACAAACGTTATACAGTAATTGTTCCCTGGGAATAGACAACAGGAGATTGCTTTTTAATCAGGACGGGGCTCTGTAAGGATATTGCTGGCTACGGCAATCATTTCCGGTTTGCCCAACAGATAGACAATACTGTTTCCATGAATGGTTGTTGATGGTTCGGGATTTGGGATGATCTTATCTCCATCTCTGATGGCTACCATAGTAACGCCACAGGTCTTCCGGAGTGCTGTTTCCGCAATAGTTTTGCCGGCAAAGAGAGATGTTTCTTCCACCTTTACGGCGGCAATTTCTATATCAGGAATGTCTTTGAGCAGGGAGTATCCTCCAACTTTGCTCTTGTCTCTGAAGATGCCGTAGTTGTCTTCCCTGGTACGTGCGATGGCACGCTCAATATCCATCCGCGGGATAAGATACTTGCCAAGAATTCTTTCGAAAAAGTCAATGGCAGTCTCAAACTCTTCCGGTATTACCTGATTTGCCCCCAGGCGATACAGGTCCTCTATATCGGTCACATGCCTGGTTCTGACAATGATATGTGCATGTTTATTCATGGCCCTGATATGTTCTATAATTGACATTGATGTTATCAGGTTTCCCACGGAGACAATGACCATCTCAGCCGTGTGCACCATGGCCTTACGCAGCACCGGATCATTTGTCGCATCACCGAATACTACCAGGTTTCCCTTCTCCATCTCACTGCGCGCCAAATCGGTATCATAGACAATATAGGTGAACGGTAAACCCATAGTTTTGATCATTGCCGCCAGGTTTACTGCTCTTGAGTCCTTGCCTATAAGCACAACATGCTTGCTTAGTTCGGGAATTTCGACCTGTTGCAGGGGAAAAAGACCGTTTACAATGTAGGGTGGCAGGGGTAGTTTCAGGATAAGGTTTGCCAACGGTCGCGAGACTTGTATCATAAAAGGGGAGAGGGCCATTGAGGTAATGGCCACTGCCAGGAAGATCTGGAAATGATAAGGGGTAATAATAGAATATGACAGGCCGAGACCGGCAAGTATAAAGGAGAATTCACCCACCTGCGCCAGTGAGAGACCCACCACCACAGTGCCATAAAAGGTGTGTCCCAGCGCAAAGGCGGTAAAACCGCCGATAATAGTTTTGATGAAAATAACCAGTAAAACCGCACTTATCACCATCCATGGATGGTCATAGACAAATTCCAGGTCAAGAAGCATCCCCACTGAGACGAAAAAGAAACTGGTAAAGACATCCTTAAACGGTATCAGATTGCCGAATGCGTTGTGGCTGTATTCAGTGTCTGAGATCATCAGGCCGGCCAGAAACGCTCCGAAAGCAAGTGACATTCCCAGTTCATGTGTAAGCAGCGCTACAGCCAGGCATATCAGGAGTATGCTCATGAGAAAAAGCTCATGGCTGCGGGTCATCGCAATAAGATGAAGTAACCTGGGCATCAGCCATTTAGTGCCGACCCATATAAATATCATGATCCCTAACGTCTTCAGCATCAGCATCAGCAGGTCATGCCCCACGTCGGCTGTTGCTCCTCCAAGCATAGGGGTAAACAGCAGGAGCGGGATCAGGATGATGTCCTGGAATATCAGTATACCTACAATTGTTTTTCCGTAGTGGCTGGTTAGCTCCGATCGTTCCTGCAGCAGCTTAAGCACAACTGCCGTACTGCTGAGAGCCGTGAGGAAACCGACAAATAGAGCTTCAGTCCACGCGAAGTGAAAAACCCTGGCCACAAGCATTGTAGTTCCTGCCGTAAGCAGCAGTTGCATGAAGCCACCCAGAAAAACCAGCTTACGGATATTAAAGAGATGGTTCAGTGAAAACTCCAGGCCGATGGTAAACATCAGTAAAATGATGCCTATCTCAGCCATCACCTTGACGTTATCGGGCGAGCTGATAAGTGCTAACAGATGAGGCCCGGCAATTATGCCGGTTATAAGATACCCAATGATTGCCGGAACCCTTATCCGGGTAAATAAAAAGTTAACGAAGGTGGATAGGGCAAAAATGATTACGATATCCTTCAGTATACCCAGTTCCATGCAATGCTATTGGTTACCTGGTGAAAGATACAAAAAAGTATTGTCTGGTCATTTAGCCTGATTAGCCTAAAAAGGTTTCAGTCAGGCGTCTTTGCTTCGGCACAGCCTGGATTTTCAGCAAGCAAGCAACCGGTAACCGTTTCAAGAGCGCTCTTGCTGCCGGCCAGCACAATCAGCTTATCTCCTTCCAATATCACTGTCATGCCATCCGGTATAATGTATTTGCTATTCCTTTTTATCATTGCTATGCGGGCGTTCTGCGGGAATCTGAGATCAATGATCTTCATGCCCGCAACGGCACTCTCACCGGTGACTGAGAACTCGGCCATCTCTGAATTAATAGGTTCTGAGAGCAGTATGTCAGCAGGGGTGACCGCTTTTACGCGCGCCGGGAGTGAAACATGAAGCCACTTTGCCACAAGAGGGATGCTGGTTCCCTGAATGAGTACCGATGTGAGGGAGATGAAGAAGACAATGTTGAAGATCATGTCGGCTTTTTCCAGCCCGGCCATCAGCGGGAAGGTGGCAAACACAATTGGGACGGCGCCACGGAGTCCTACCCAGGAAATAAATAGTCTTGTACGGTTCAAGACCTTAAAGGGAAGCATGGTGATGTAGACACTGAGAGGGCGTGCGACAAAGATCAGGAATCCTGAGATAAGTAATCCTACACCAATCACCGGCACAATACTGCTCGGGGAGACCAGCAGTCCGAGCGTCACAAACAGTATTATCTGCATCAGCCACGCCAGCCCGTCAAACATCTTCATGATGGTTCGCTTATGCAGTAAATCCTGGTTCCCGAGGTAGATTGCCGAAATATAAACGGCGAGGAAGCCATTTCCTCCTACAGCTGTGGTGACGGAGTATGTCAGGAACATAAGTGTGATTGAGAGCACCGGGTAGAGCCCTTCATAATCTAGTCTGATGCGGTTGATGATGTATTTGCTGGCCAGTCCGAAAAGGAAGCCTAATGCACCACCCAGTAGCAGCTGCGTAAACAGCATTGGCAATACTGACCAGACCGGTTTATCACCGCTCTGCACCAGCCCAATGAATGCAATAGTCAGGACATATGCCATTGGGTCGTTGCTGCCGCTCTCAAATTCAAGTGTCGGGCGCAGGTGCCCCTTGAGGGCGAGGCTCTTTGATCTGAGAATGGAGAAGACGGCTGCAGCATCTGTTGAAGAAACGATAGAACCAAGAAGCAGACCCTCAAAAAGGGTAAAGTCGGTCACCCACCAGACGAAAAGCCCCAGCGTAATAGCTGTGAGAACGACACCAAAGACTGAAAGAGCAAGCCCCTGCCACATTATCGGACGGGTAGAATGCCAGTCCGTTTCGAAGCCTCCGGAAAACAGGATGAAGTTCAGTGCGACAATACCTATGAACTGGGCCAATCCCGGATTGTCAAAGCTGATTCCCCCCAGCCCCTCCGAGCCTGCAAGCATCCCAACCACCAGGAAGAGAACCAGTACCGGCACTCCTATGCGTAATGATGTCTTACCGGCCAGCACGCTGATAAGAATGAGGGTTGAGCCGATAAGTAGTATGTTTTCAGTGGTTACGGTCACCTGCCTGCAGATTAGGCTTTAAAGATAGTAATTCGTGTTTGGCAGACAAAAAATATCCCGGCGGTTCAGGCCGGGATAGTGAAGAGTAAAAAAACGCGGGTGCGAAAATATAATCTCCTATTCTTCAGTCAGTGATCTGAGTTGACCATCTTCTATGTGCCAGACGCCGCTCTCCGGTTCATGGATGCGCAAGAGCCACTTTGAGAGGGAGGTTGTTCCGGCCACACATCTTACTTCTGTTCCTTCAGGGAGGCCTATGCCAATATTCACAAATGATCCGTTCCACTTGCTGCCAGAGGGCAGCGAGAAATATTCATCAAGGTAGAGGGTGTCGCCCGACATTTTCCAATTATAGTCTATGTCCCGTGCATTTTCCCATGCTTCGTTGTTAGATTTGCTGAATGCCTTCCTCTTTACAGAGATCCATCCCGATTCGTTTTCGCTGCCGTAAATTCCCAATGATGGAGAGGCATAAAGCCGGTCTGTGGATGAATTACTGTAAAACCAGAAATGATCAACAGCAGCTGATTTGTCATAATCTATTTCTGACAGGGTATGCCATGGTGCTATCCAGAGTGTTTTGGGAACAGGCGTCAGGCTCAGCTTGTTTTCAACAGTTTCGCGGTTTGAATATACAGACAGCTGCATGCCCAGAAACAATCCAAGTGCACAGAGAGAGGCTATCCATACCGTGAACACGATGATGCTTGTAACCCGAAACCGCTCCCTGATATTGAATATCATTTTTATTCCAAGCCATATCAAAGCTGCCATAGGAATCAGCGTTACCAGCGCAGTGAGTATGAGCACCGGCCATACCATACTGCTGTTCAGTACTATGCTCAGGAGAGTATGGGTATTTATGAGCTCCGGTTCAATTAATGAAGTGAAGAACGGTGCGTTGTTGAAGAAAATCAGAAGGATGAAAGTGAAGAGCATGGTAAATCCAAACAGTGTAAACATTGCTCCCAGAATTACAGCTATCACTCGCATGATAGCCGACATTACCTTACCGAATGCCGTGAAGAATTCAGACAGAGCCCTGCCTGTTCTTGCCGAGAGGCTGTTGGGATCATACATCGACTTTCGAATGTATGTTTTCCCTGATCCGGCCGGAGATTTATCATCGTAATAATCCTCCGGAGCACCCATGGTGTTGATCATGTCATTGACCATCTCTCCAGACACAAGGGTAGGTGGCTCGTTTCCGCCTCCGAATATCTCCGCTATGCGTGCTTCAATGTCTGCAAGTGTCTCCTCTCCCCCCTGTTCTGATCTGAATCTGGCGGAGACGTGGTCAAGATAATGTTTCAGGGTCTTCCACGCATCTTCGTCTATGCGGAAGAGTTGCCCGGCAATATTGATGTCAATTGTCTTCTTCATGGTTGCCTCTATTTCTTGTCGCGTATCTGATTGACTGACTCTACCAGCTCTTCCCAGGCCTTGTCGAGCTCATTGAGATATATCTTTCCCAACTCAGTGAGCTCATAATATTTTCTGGGAGGCCCCTGGGGTGATTCCTCCCACCGATAACTCAGGAGTCCCGCATTCTTCTGCCTTGTAAGCAGGGGGTAGAGAGTGCCTTCAACAACTATCACCTTAGCCTTTTTAAGCTCATTGATGATGTCAACCGCGTAACATGAATCCCGTGAGAGCACTGCCAGAATGCAGTATTCGAGAATTCCCTTGCGCATTTGCGCCTTTGTGTTGTCCGTATTCATAGCAATTGCATTATTATCATCATAATTTATTTTTTGCCGGAGATCATAGATTCATTTTTTCCTTGACAGTATCAAACTCCTGCCTGACGGAATCTTTGATATTCTCCACGGTTATAGGGTCGCCCCTCATTTCAAGCTTTTGAGCTGTTGTCTTTGCCACCGGCAGAACGATCCACAGGATCAGGTATAATGCCAGGCCAAACCCGCCGGGGAGTGCTAGCACTGCAAAGATTATTCTCATGATAAGCGGATTCCAGTTAAGGTAAGCCGAAATGCCGGCGCAGACACCACCGAATATCCGTCTGTCAGAGTCGCGGTAGATGCGGCGCTGCGAACGCGGAGGCGGCTCATCCGTTGGCTCTCCGCCGCTGATGATCTCCGGAGACCCCATAATAACCATCACCTCTTCAATATCCTTAATGGTTATTACCTGCTTGTAAGGACTGAGTCTCATTTTGAAGAGTTCGGCTACCCGTCCCTCAATATCAGACATTATCTCAGCAGCGCCTGGTTCTCCTGAAAATTCCTTTTCAAGACTCTTAATGTACTGCTTGAGACGTTCGTAAGCATCTTCGTCCATATTGAACGCATACCCCCCGAGATTGATGTTGACTGTTACTTTCATGGTCTAGTTAAATATATAGTACCTGCTTATGCATACTAGTTTTGTTTTGCAAATATATAAATTAAATATAATACCATGCAATACATAGTAGTAAAATTATAAAACTATTTTTACTATGAAATGAATGAACCTTGCGTTGAAGAGCGGGAGTAAGGTCAGGAATCACTAGCTTTATACAAATAAATAGCCGTGAAGCCTCCATGCTTTATAACTGATAACTGGATCTGTAAGCTCAGACAGGTTAAACAAAAAAGGGACATAATCGGTTATATGTAGAGGTTTTCCCGCTGTTGCGGGGCACGCTGTCATACGTTATTAATCAAATCTTTAAATGATGAAAGCATATAATTGGGGAATTCTGGGTACCGGCAACATCGCTGACAAGTTCACGCGGGCGCTGATGCTTCTTGACAATGCACATCTTTATGCTGTTGGGTCACGTGATGCCAAAAGGGCAGAAGATTTTGCCTCACGATTCGGGTTCAGCAGGAGCTATGGTAGTTATGAAGAGATGGTTGCCGATCCGGGCGTTGAGATTGTCTATATTTCTTCACCTCATTCGCACCACCTGGAGCATACTTTACTGGCGTTGCGAAACGGCAAGCATGTATTATGTGAGAAGCCGATGTCGATAACAGCTATGGAGGTAATAAAAATGGCAGAAGAGGCGCATAAGCATGGTCTCTTTCTGATGGAAGCGTTATGGCCTCCTTTTCAGCCGTCATACCTGAAGGCAGATGAAATCTTAAAAAGCGGTAAAATGGGCAAGCTGCTACATATGAGAAGTAAGTTTGCCTTTGTTTCTCCCTATGATCCGGAGCTACGCACCTATAACCTGCAGCTTGGCGGCGGTTCATTACTTGACATAGGCATTTACCCGATAATGGACATACTCAGGTACATGGGTGAGCCTGAGTCAATATCTGCCTTCTCTATTCTTGCGCCTACGGGAGCCGATGAAAGCACTTCAGTGATTTTTAAATTCAGTGATGGTCGTCTGGCAGAAGCATACTGTTCATTTACAAATATGGGAGGAGTCTCCACTGAATTTAACTGTGAAAAGGGCAACATGGTTCTTAAAAGAGGGCGTGACCGGAACCAGCATCTGATCATAGAGCTTCCCAATGACACTGATGACCGCATTTTTACCCCTCCTGCCCAGGGATACCAGTATGAGGCGGCTGAGGTCATGAGCTGCCTTGACAGAGGATTAACAGAGAGCACGGTTGTTCCCCTATCCTTCTCTATTACTCTGGCACGGACTCTTGATTCAATACGTGCTAAGGCAGGTATCAGGTACCCCGGGCGTGACAGTTAATTAAAAGGTGGCGAAGGCTTGATCATGGAAGCGGGCTCAGCTGAAGCTGAAAAGAGACGACTGTTGCTCAGCATGTTCATTCCTTTTCTGCTTATCAGTTTCATGTGGCTGATAAAGGGTTCTGAAGTATTGTTTGAGACTGAGTTTCACTTCCTGGGCATCTTCCCGGGACGTCTGTCAGCTCTAACTGGCATTGTCACTTCACCGTTCATCCATTCTGACTTCAAGCATCTTCTCAATAATAGTCTTCCACTCTTTATTCTTGGCACCGCACTTTTTTACTTCTATTCAGATATATCATTCAGGGTGCTCCTTTGGATCATGCTATTGACAGGTATGGCTGTCTGGATAACGGGTAGGCCGGCCTGGCACATAGGAGCCAGCGGCATCGTCTATGGCCTTGCCTCGTTTCTATTTGTCAGTGGCATCATAAGGAGGTACATACCCCTGATGGGGCTATCGCTACTGGTGGTCTTCATTTATGGGGAGATGGTATGGGGGATTTTTCCCGGATTCAGGATTGACATATCATGGGAATCACACATGCTTGGTGCAGCTGCAGGATTGCTGCTGGCTATATGGTATCGCGGCGAAGGCCCTCAGCGGCCTCTTCCCTTTTATGAACGTGAGGAGGAGGGTGATGCCGGGGATACTGAAGGAAATGAGCCTGAAGTGATGGATTCTGTTCCTGAAGGAAATGAGCCTGAAGCGATGGATTCTGTTCCGAAAGCAAATGAACCTGAAGCGTCGGATGCTGTTACTGAAGAAAATGAGCCTGAAGCGTCGGATCAAATAGAATAATTGCTATTTTTAAGGCATCTAAAACAACCTAAAAGCCCAGTAATGTACGTCAGAACTGGTATCCCAGCATTTGATGAGCTCATACCAAGAATTAACAGGTTCCTTGAGCAAGATCTTCTTGAATTAAATATTGATGGTGAAAAGATCAGGGGCTATCGTTCTCCTGATGCAAGATCTGTCTGGATAAGGAACTATTCAGACATGATGAGGGCCATCCGTTACACGGAGCATGATCTCCTTAGCGTGGTTAAGCATTTTGCAGACAATCAGGCACGCAACGGACGCATATTTGACTACTTCACCACGTTCCCTGAGAAGATGCCTTGTGAAAGGGAGAATTGGACAAAATATGTCAGGGTGCCCGTTGAGGCTGACACCGAGTTCCGGTTCATTAAGGCAGCATGGCTTGCCTGGCAGGCTACCGGCGATGATTCTTTCATAAAGAGACTGATGCCTTCATTTGAACGGGCCCTCTCTTATGTGATGGACGGTCGCTATTTCGACAAGGATAAATATCTGTTCCGCAGACCTTATACCATTGACACATGGGATTTTGCTTATCATGCCGGGAAACACGACTGGCTTCAGTTCCAGATTGATGACAATACCTTCTGGGGTTATTTTCACGGTGATAACAGCGGCTACTACGAGGCATTTCATTTCATGTCACACTGGTACAGCATGTTCGGAGACAAGGTAAGGTCAGCGCTATGGCGTGACCGTGCTCTGCGGCTGCGTAAGAGCCTTAACAGCACCTGTTTCAATGGATCGTTCTATACCCACTTTGTTAAGCAGACACCTGTTGTCATTGAAGGTGTTGATGAGGCCGCTCAGCTGAGCCTGAGTAATGTTGCAGCCATTAACAGGGGAGCATCTTCACCGCGGATAGCTACTGCTATCATCAATGAGTACATGAAGCGACGTGAGACTACAAAAGCCTTTGCGGAGTGGTTCTCTATTGATCCGCCGTTTCCGACAGGAATTTTCGGCGACTACAAGCTGTCACAAGGTGCATACTGCAATGGCGGAATAATGCCTCTTGCTGGTGGTGAGCTGGCAAGGGCAGCCCTAGAATACGGATTCGAGCATTATGGAATTGACATTCTGATGCGCTATTATGACCTGATCTCGAATAATGGGGAGACATACCTTTGGTATTTCCCGGACGGGAGGCCCTCGACAGTCGAGACCAGCACATCTCCTGATGCTAAGCCAACTGATGGCTGGGGCTCATCAGCAATGCTCTATGCCTTTGTTGAAGGCCTTGTTGGGGTTCAGGATAAAGACAAACTTTTCCGCAGAGTGCGCATCTGTCCCAAATGGATAGTGGCTGGAGTTGAGAAGGCCGAAGTGAAGATTGATTACAAGAGCTCCGGTGCATATGTTAAATATGTCTACACTCATACGGCAGACAAACTGACAATACAGCTTACCGGAAGCTATGAGTATATACAGTTTTCGCTTCCTGTTCCCGATAATTATACTGTGGGCGATCTTACGATAGGGGGAAAGAAGAAGAAGTACATCATGGCAAACTATAACCGTAGCAATTACCTTATATCCGATATTGACATTACCGGCGAATGTGAGGTTGTGCTTAGCCTGCGGAAGAAACCCTGACCTGAAAAACAAGGCTATCTATGAACGCGAAACCAGTAGCAGTCATTACAGGAGCCAGCAGGGGTATAGGTCGGGCCATTTCTATAGCGCTTGCTACCGATGGATATGATATTGCAGCTATCGCCCGTACTTCTGACAGCGAATGCATGCTTTCACTGCAGCCCGAGATAGAGAAGCTGGGAGCCTCATTCTTCCCTGTGGGTCTTGATGTAGCACATACGGACCTTCATGATGAGACCATTTCGAGCATCCTTGAGCGTTATGGCAGAATAGATCTCTTTGTGAATAATGCCGGCATTGCCCCCATTGAACGCAAAGACCTGCTTGATGTGAATGAGGAGACCTTCGACCGGGTTATGGGAGTTAATCTCCGAGGGCCTGTATTCATGGCCCGCCGCGTTGCCAGGGAGATGATATGGATGAAGGATCAGGTGAAGGACTACCGGCCTTCAATAATTTTTGTGACCTCATTTCTTGCATATACCTCCTTCATAAATGGCTTTGAGGTATGTATCTCAAAGGCAGCCCTGAGCATGGCGGCACTAGTTTTTGCCGATAGGCTGGCGGAAGAAGGTATTAATGTTTACGAGCTGAGGCCCGGGCTGATAAAGACGGAATTGACAACCAGAAGCAAGTACAAATTTGACCATCTCATTGCTGAAGGACTGATACCTCAGAAGAGGTGGGGCACCCCGGAGGATGTAGCAAAAGCAGTTGCCTCCCTTGCCAGAGGCGACTGGTCATTCTCAGCAGGCACGGTATTCGAGGTAAGCGGCGGGATGAATATCAGGAGTATCTAAAAATCACCATCTTACTATAGCTGTATTCGAAATCGCTTTCACTTTATTCAACTTATGTTGAACAAAAGGGGTTGGCATGTGGTTATTCTCATGAATAAAACAACGAATAGAATGAGAAAGATAAGCTTGATATTAATAGTTGCAATGTTATCATTATCAACACTGCTGGCACAGAAGACGTATGTGGCTGACAAAGAGGCGACAAGTATAAACTGGAGAGGGAGCAAGATAATTGGGACTGAGCATGTAGGGACGATAGACTTACAGAGTGGATGGCTTTCAATTGATGGCGGAGCCATCACCGACGGAGAGTTTTTGATTGACATGAAGAGCATCACGGACACTGAGTTAAAAGATGATAAGATGCGTTTAAGGCTTGAGGGCCACCTTAAGTCTGATGACTTTTTCGGAGTTGAAAAGTTCCCTGTTTCAAAGCTGGTTATTATTGAAGGGGACAAGTTCTCTGACAACACGGCAGCTGTTAGGGGAAACCTTACTATCAAGGGTACCACACACCCTGTAGAGTTCTTCGCTACTGAGTCTAAGGCTGGTGATGTGGTCACCTATTCGGCGGTGATCAGGTTCGATCGTTCTCTTTATGATGTACGGTTTGGCTCCGGAAAATTCTTTTCCAACCTTGGTGACAATGCTATTAATGACGAGATAAAGCTTGACGTGAAGCTTGTGTTGAAAGGTGCCAATTAGATCTTGTTAATGGACCGGATTGTCTAAGGAATCAGCCACAGGCAGGATTCAGTAATTTAGCGTTTCAGCATTTGCCATCTCAATAAATGAGAGGTAAATGAGTTTTGCCACATCCTCCATTATCTCCGGTGTCACAGCTGTCTCATCATCACCTGGCAGATGGTAGTAAACAGGTTTTACTGCGTCAGTAGTGGATAAGCTCATGGTTCTGAAGCCGTCTGCAAGGAATACCAGGCCGTCACTTCTCGGTCGGCCGTAAAAAACACCTCCGGATGTTGATACTTTCATAGGCCTGTGAATATACCTGTCATTGGCCGATTTGAAATATCCAGTCAGCCCTGAGCATGATTCCGATGCGCTTACTGCCAGTCCTGTGCCATTGCCTACCATGTCAAGGTTGATGTATGTCACAGTCTTCTCTTTAGGGAACAGAGGATTCTTTGTATAGAACTTACTTCCAAGCAAGCCCACTTCCTCTCCGCCAATAAGAAGGAACAGTACTGTGCGCTTCATCTTTATCCCTGATGAAGCAAGCGCCTTTGCTGCGGCCATGATGTCAATGACACCGCTGGCGTTGTCATATCCGCCAGCTACCAGCAGTCCGCCTGCATTCCCTACCGCATCAAGATGACCGCCTATAATTATTACCTCCTCTTTAAGCAGAGGGTCCGTACCCTCAATCATTCCAGCCACGTTACATGTCTTGCCCTCAGGATGGCGTGTGGTGCTTGCTTTCATTGTCATGACCCTGCCCGTTGCGAAGGATGAAGGCTTGAATGTTTTATCAAGTTGTTCGAGTAGAATCTTATTATCTTTCCCTAAGCCTGCCAGTATGTCTGCAAGGGGTTCGGGGCCAATGCCGGTAACGATGAGGCTCTCAATGTATGCGATATTAGGATTAGCGCTGTTACCGTCAATGTACAGCACGCCTGCAGCTCCGTGCGCAGCAGCATTCTCAACCTTATAGTGATGATAGCAGTATTTTACCCATTTTGCATATTCCGGGTTGCGAACATCCTTGTATGGTACATCGCGGTTCATCAATAAAATTTTCCCCTTGACATCAATGCCTTTGTAATCGTCATAATTAAGCTCAGGCGCAGTCACTCCATATCCTATCCATACAACTTCGGCGGTCACCTCTCCGTTTCCTGAATTCATTCCCGGATAATAACCGTCCGGAGCAGTGTAACTCTTTATGATCACCGATCCGTCTTTTTGGGGAAGGTGCAACTTAAGTGCGCCCATGTTATTCACAACAGTATAGGGATGGTCAAACCGCTGAAAGAATGTGCCGTTATCACCTGCGGGCTTTACGCCCCATTCTTTCATTTTACCGGCTGTCCACTCAGCTACTGCAAGGTACTCCGGCGTACCGGCCAGCCTGCCATTATATTTCGGTGAGCAGATCTCGGACATCCAATCAGCAATCTCTTCGCTGCTGATAGAATGAAAATATTTAAGGAGTGTCAGTTCGTCAGTTTGTTGGGCGGGCACCTGAGGTTGCACCTGAGGTGAAAATGCAGAAGCAAGTAACAGAATAAGGGTGAGCATAAGAGTTCGCATGGCTGAAATTTATTAGTTCGGTCTGATATTGATTGTTACAAATATATCGTTTAAATAAAAGAGATTATGAATTGTCTTGAAGAAAAGCCATTATTGCGCCTTTGGCATGTTTTACATATCTTGTCTGGCGTGCGTTTTTCAAGGCGAAGAGTACAAGAAGACAACCGGCACACGGGACTTCGCAAAATATCGGATCAATGAAACCTATAGGACTGATTACCAGCATAAACACTCATGAAAATAATTCACATTCAGTTATGCGTCTTTTGTTTTCAACGAACACTTCCGGGATCATCAGATCATTAAAACATATTATATCCGGATGAAAAAGATACTAATATTTATAGCATGTATGGTTCCGCTACTTTGCTCAGGGCAGGGCACGTGGTACGGTGAGTATTCCTTTTTCGGAGGCGGAGGTGGCAATGATATCTTCCGTTTCATGGAGCTTGATGGAGGAGGCTCTGTCACAGGTACCGGCATGTGGACTGGCGGTTTGGATCTGAGGAGGCTGTTTGGTGATTCTTTCAGCATTGAGACAGGGGTCTCATACTCGCATCAGTACTTTTATACCAGCCCGGATCCGGGGATTGAAGGCGATGACAGGCCCGGCAGTTTCGGGATGATCACTATTCCGTTGACCGCGAGGGTTGATTTCCTCAAGGGGGTCTTTGCTGACGCCGGTGCTCTTATTGCATTTCAGACAGGAAGTCCGCATATTGAGAATATGACTGGCCTGGGGGCAACTGTAGGTGCCGGATTTCAATATATGTTCAAACAAGATATTTTTGTGAGGTTCAGGGCTTATGCCTCACAGTACGGGCTGCTTCATTTCATGCCTGACGATCATCCCCGGACTTTGTTCAACGGAGGCTTTACCCTTGGTGTGGGGTACCGGTTCATTCACCTGGGTAAGTGTAACTGCCCGGCCGATAATGGTCCCCGCAGGAGGTTCTATTAGTCTGCAGCCACAGCGTTAACCAGTTCTTTTGCCTCGGCCCATTTCTGCGGACTCATCCGGGCTCCGACATTTTCTATCACTTTGCCGGCAAGTATTGAACCGAACATGCCGCATTTGTCAAGGCTGAACCCGTTTGAGAATCCATATAGGAATCCTGCAGCATAAAGATCTCCTGCACCGGTGGTATCAACAGGTGTCACTGCAAGAGCATCCACTTTTATAACCTCATCGCCTCTCTTTATCCATGATCCTCCTCGGCCTGTCTTGACTACAGCTATTTCGCACTTCTGCGATATAGCGTCAAGAGCCTCCCTGGGCTCAAGGCCGGTAAAAGCTTTTGCCTCCTCATCATTTGCAAATACGATATCAACGTATTTATTAATAATCGCTTCGAATTCAGGACGCATCTCATTAACCACATTAAAACTTGCCAGGTCGAGTGCAATACACATGTTATTCATCTTTGCCAGGCGGCATGCTTCTTCTACCAGGCCAGGGTTGGAAATAAGGTATCCTTCGAGGTAAAGGATATGGTATCCTTTGAAGTGGTTGCTGTTCAGTTCGCCGGCCATCAGTTCTATGGCGGCGCCGAGGTGGGTGGCAAAGGTGCGTTCTGAGTCAGGTGTCACCAGTGCTACGGCGGTACCTGTTGGTGATAAGGCAGATCTCATGAGTATGGTTGTAAGCCCGGCATCTACCATATCTTTTTCGTAGAAGTTACCGAGTTCATCCCTGCCCACTTTTCCGATAAATGAAGCATGAACGCCCATGACACCGAGGCCGTACATTGTGTTGCCTGCCGATCCGCCCGAGGCGAGGGTGCTTTTCATGGCAGAGATAGCCTTCTTTATCTCGTCAGATCTTGCCGTATCCACTAAGGTCATGCTTCCCCTGGGGAGGCTGAACCGGCTGAGACAGGCCTCATCAGTTACCATGGTCATCACGTCAACAATAGCGTTGCCTATGCCTAATATCTTCTTCATCTGTAAAATTTTGACAAAGATATTGCTTAATTCGTTTAAAGCGGTTAATTTTGCAGCGCTCAAAAAAGCAAGATATAGTCCTCAGTAGCTCAGTTGGTCAGAGCACCTGACTGTTAATCAGGGGGTCCTAGGTTCAAGTCCTAGCTGGGGAGCAGAAAGCCGGTCGATGACCGGCTTTTTCAATTTGTGCAAGGACTTGAGCCTTCCCTGCAATCTGACACCTCCCTATCCCGACATACTATGTCGGGACTTAACGGTCGGTTCGGTTCAAGTCCTAGCTGGGGAGCGAAGCAAATCAACCACTTATGTGAATTTCACACATGGGTGGTTTTTTGTTTGGCGCTAGTTTGGTGCCAGTTTCTGGACAAAATTCATTGTTGTAGCGTCAGAAATGAGTGACGATCACTGGCTGTAAAGTCAGCTATCAATATTAAATAAAACCTAACTTGTTTTTCAAATTATGTCCTGCTATTTGGGGGCCTAGGACATGAGATTGTAAGTGGTCTTATTATAAACTGGTATTTGTAGAGTAACCAGTCAAGGAGGGCCGCAGCCAGTCTTTTAATTATAAAAGGCTTTTTTATTTAACCTGTATTATTCATAAAAAAGGGGGTTTTGTTCTTTAATTATAACTTAA
>CAYQNT010000027.1:0-25803 GCA_964418865.1 uncultured Rikenella sp. | reverse complement strand
CAATTCTCGCCAACCCCAGATTACTTTGGGCTATTACAGTCTGCTAAAGGCTATTATTGAGAACCGTTAACTACTTGCCTGAAATCGTCACACCTGTCGTGAGGATGTAGGGGAGGATTGCTTGACCAAAATCAATTTGTTCCCGGGAGATAGCTAGGATATTTCTAAAGGCATCTGCTAGATTGCCTGCGATCATTGTTTCGGTTACGGGATACATGATTTCGCCATTCTCAATATAGTAGCTGACATATGCAAGGTCATAGGTAAGCCTGGCCTTCCCATAAACATCGTCAAATGCTGATTCAAGCATGTTATACTGGTAGATTCTGGGGTTCTCATAATACATCCTCTGGAAATTAAGTATCTGGAAACCAAATGCTCCGCGCATATTAACCTCAAGGTCAAGGTTTTTGTAACGGAATGAGTTGTTCCAGCCAAGATAATGCTTCGGAAGTCCGTTGCCAAGCACTTTCCTGTCATCCTGAGTTGAGGAGGTGATAGGAATATTCTCCCCATCCTTATTCTCAATGATCCAGATTCCTGCATCAGTAATGTCAACGGATTTCCATCCGTAGAAATTACCAATCTGATCGCCAATCTTCACTATGTGAGTTGTCTGCTGAATAGGTTCGCCTGTGTGACCGCTGTAGAAAAAGTCATTAGTAGTCTGGAACTGTTCATTTGAAAGTGAGACGAGCTTATTCTTATTGGTTGAATAGGTGACGCCAGTCGTCCAGCTCAGGTTTGTGTTCTTTACCAGAACTCCCTGTATCAGTGCCTCAAGACCGCGATTATCCATAACACCTACGTTTGAGGTGATGGTTGAATAGAGATACGGAGGTGTAGGTACCTGGTAATCCCAGAGCATGTCATTTGTACGGCGGCGATAGACGTCAACACTACCAGAGATTCTTCCTTGCAGGAAACCAAAATCGAGTCCTAAGTTGATCTCTGACTTAGTTTCCCATCTGAGATCCGGATTCGGGTTACGGTTTGGTGAAATTCCCTGTATCCACTGTCCGTTGGAGAGGAATCTGGTTCCATAGTTCAGGCTTATAAGTGACATATAAGAGCTGCCAGGTGCTGTTCCGGTAATTCCGTAACCGGCCCTTAGCTTAAGGTCGCTTATGAAATCAAGATCAGCCATAAATGATTCACGGCTTATTCGCCATCCGACTGATAATGCAGGGAACGTTCCCCACTTATGGTTAGCCCCGAACTTTGTTGAGCCTTCCTGTCTGAGACTGGCCATTACCAGATACTTGTCATCATAATTGTAACTGGCTCTTGCAAAAAATGCTATAAGTGAATTCTCTGACTTACTGCTGTTCATTGTGGCCTCACCCCTGGTTAGAGCATCCCCGCTCTGCATCCTGTTGTACGAATAGAAATCCGTCGGGAAGTCCCAGTTTGTCATATAGAAACCTTGATATACATTATTTTGATAGCTGTAACCACCCATGACACTAATGTTACTCTTACCAAATGTATGGGCATAGTCAGAAGTCAGCTCGAGGAGCTTACTGACATTGGCTGTAGTTCCCCGTGAAGCATAACCGTTTCGTCCGCTTTTAGTGGTAGAGACATGCTTCTTGGTCTGTGAAAAACCACGGGTCTCATTATAGGTATTATTAGAAACAAGAAGGCTTATATTCCATCTTTTAACGGGGGTAAGGGTTACCCGTCCGTTCATCTGAATCTCCCGTTCATTATTTTGCCCGTCTGATTCCATCATATAAGCAACAGGGTTATCATAGAAATAAGTATTGCGTTCCTGCCAGTTCCCATTTGCATCATAAATTGCATCAGTCGGATTGCGAATAATAGCCTGCCTGTATACATAGCTGTTAAAGCTGTACCCGTCACCTCCGGTCCAGTAACTTCTGTCACGCATGATAGAGTTAAGACTCACCTTCAGTTTTCCGTCAAGAGCAGTATGATTGATACCAAGACGTCCGGAAATCTGCTCATTATCAGATCTTATAAAAAGACCCTCCCAGTAACGGTAGTTGACAGAGGCTGTATAATTAGAATTGGTGTTTCCGCCTTTTAGTGTCAGGTTATGATTTGTGCTTACCGGCTGGCGTGTAATTTCATCAAGCCAGTCTGTGCTGCTTCCAAGGTCTACAAATCCTGGAACGTCAGCCATATGATCCCTGTACTGTGCAGCATCAAGAAATGGCATCTTTCTGGCAATGGTCTGAATGGTAGCATAAGCATTGTACTCAATGCTTGGTTTAATGTCTTGTCCCATTCCTTTAGTGGTAATGATGATAACACCATTGGTACCGCGTGTACCGTAAATAGCAGCAGCAGATCCGTCCTTAAGAACATCAATTGACTCAATATCTTCAGGTGCAACAGATGAAAGACTGCCGGGCACTCCGTCAATAAGGATCAGAGGAGCAGTACTAGCTGCAAGGGTGGTTATCCCGCGAAGCATGATCTGAGCATTTGCCGTAGGGTCACCGGAGGGATTTGAGATCGTAAGACCTGCAACCTTTCCCTGAATCAGCTGAGCTGCGTCCTTTACTGCACCTTTAACAAATGAATCAGCCTTTACGCTTGATATGGAGCTGGTTACATCTCCCCTTTTCTGTACGCCATAACCAACCACAACAATCTCCTCCATGCCGAGCATGTCAAGCTGAAGGACAACATCAATATTTGTTTTGCCCAGAACATTCACATCCTGAGTCTTCATGCCAACAAAAGAGATCTGAAGGACATTCTCACCTTGAGTTAGCGTAATCGTAAATCTGCCGTCAATATCAGTCGCAACACCTTTGCCGGTGTTAAGTACTTTGACTGCAGCACCGGGGACAGTTACCCCGTCAGCGTCTGTCACCACTCCGGTCACCTGCCTGGTCTGGGCGTATGCCCCGACAGAAACAGACAGTATCACCAGTAACATGGCAACCCTTCTTAGATTAAGGCGAATCTTGTTAAAGTTCCGCCGTTTCATTTCTGAAATGTGCTTCATTTTCATAAGTGTTAGTTGAATCTGTTTAAAACTTCAGTTAGTAATAAGGTTTCAAAATATACTTAAGTGTACTATTGACACTTTTCCGGATTGGCAAGATATAGTTTATTTGTAACAATCAAAATGATTTACAGAAATTTTATTGCAAACGATTTAAATAAGGAAATAAATAAAATTACTCGACCACTAATTCATGTACTCCTGATGCAAATTCCCTGTTAAGTTTCACTCTGAGTTGTACCCCGGAAGCAGGTACAGGCTTAAATTCAACAATGCTCCAGGCATCTTTTACAACTGCCATCGGGGCTGTAGGTTCAACCTCTTTCCATGTACTGCCGGTTTTGTAAAGTATCTCATATTTATCAGGAACCCTGCAGCCGCCAGAGGGTCCGTCATCAAACCAGTAGACCTTGACTCTTGAGATGGTGTGCTTATCATTGAAATCAAGCTGTATCCATTCCCACTTGTCCTTGTTGGGCCACCAGTGGTAATATTGTTTGGTATGATCATTTGAGTTTTGTGGTTCATATTGGTCAGCTATTGACATCAGCGCTTTGTTCTGAGTGCTTCCCGATATCTTACTTGTAAAGGCAATTGTAGCGGCCGGTGTAGGTGTGGCTTTATCAAGCTTATAAGGGAGCCAGACCTTCATTTCTCCTGCTCCTCGGTTGTTCCATAGGTGGTATGGGATCAGTTTAATATCTTCCGGCTCTCCTGTTACAACAGTTCCGTCTACATTACGTCTGGTCTGACGTGCACTGGTGGTGATCACCTCAGTACCATTCAGCAGGCCCGGCACAAATTCAGCACTGAACACAGGTTTCTCATCTATAACCAGGTTAAGGATATGGCCCTCAGAGTTATCCGGCCATTCAGCACAGAACATCAGTGGGCCACGCTGTATGGCATACTTGCCCTCGTCTTCTATCACCCTGTTGTCAGCCACCACGGTTCTGACAGGCATAGGCAAGTCTATTTCAACAATATCACCAGGCTTCCAGTTCCTTGATAAGGTAGCATAGCCATCAATCAGGTCACACTTTGTCTCTTCACCGTTTACCGTCAGCTTATACTGCTCCTGCTCTCCTCCTGCAAAAGCGTATAATCCGCCCGGGATAGCTTCTTCCCTTGCCCAACCTGGAACACGAAGATGCAGCCTGAATTTTGACTTCTGGACCGGATCAATGGTCAGGGTTATCTTACCATCCCACGGATAGTTTGTCTCCTGTGATATTTTCACCTGGTGCTTCCCGAATGAAATATCAGCATCATTTGAGGCAAACAGATTAACATACAGATCTTTATCAGTCACAGAATAGATATAGCCGGGAATAGCCGGTATGAACCTGCAAACATTTGACGGGCAGCAGGCACATCCAAACCATGCTGAGCGTTCATGCTGACCATTAGATTCAAGTGGATTGGGGTAGAAGAATCTGTCGCCGGCCAGGTTGACACCCGATAGGGCTCCGTTATACAGTGTCTTCTCAAGCACGTCAAAATACTTGCCCTCGCCGTGCATTGAGAACATTCTGTGGTTGAAGAAAATATCTCCTATCGAGGCGCAAGTCTCACAGTAGGCTGACATGTTAGGCAGATAATAAGGCTCTGCAAACCCTTCGTTGCCACCGCTGGCGCCAATACCTCCCGTGATGTACATCTTCCTGTTAACCAGGTCCTCCCATATCTTAGTGATTGCATTAACATAAGCTTTATCCTTGAGGATGGAGGCTACGTCAGCCATGCCAGAATACATATAGGTTGCTCTCACCGAATGACCCACAGCCTCTGTCTGATCAACAACCCTCTTGTGACTCTGGGAATACTCTTCACCGTCATCGCGGGTGCCACGTGCATCCAGAAAGAACTTTGCCAGGTCAAGATATTTTCTGTCGCCTGTAGTCCTGTATAGTTTCACAAGACCCATCTCTATCACCTGGTGCCCGGGATAGCTTACAAAGGCATCCCATCCGAAATCGCTATTGACAAGATCTGCCGATTTTATACAAATATCAAGCAGATTCCTCTTCCCGGTAGCCTGGTACCATGCAACTCCAGCCTCGTACATGTGGCCAAGGTTATAGAGTTCGTGACTGAGTATGTTCGTCTTTTCCCACCGCTTTCCTTCAGCCCAACTGTGCAGCTTGCCATACCCCTTCTCTGCAATGGTCCGGTTGGTGTAAAGGTATCCGTCTTCCTCCTGGGCAAGGCCTATCTTCCAGATCAGGGTGTCAACATATGCCTCCAACTCAGGATCAGGATAGGTCTGCAATGAATAAGCAGCACCTTCAATTATTTTTGTGACGTCAGAGTCATCAAACGGATAGATCGTCCCGAATGACCCTGTATCAAGTCCTCCAGCTATCTCGAAGTTCCTCACCCGGCCCGTTGATTCACAGTACCCAAAAGCGATCGGTATGGTAACTTCATGATTTTTCATTATACGCGGTGCCCAGAAGTTGTCGGTCATTTTTACAGATGTGAACGGCACCGGCCTTATTGGATAATTCTCATCTTTACTCCCCCTGGAGCATGACGCAAGTGCCAGCATGGCAATAAGTGCGATAGTTCCAATTCTTTCCCCTTTTTTCATGATATAATAATTTATTTTAAAGCTATGATGAACCCCAAAGGGCTCGCCGTAGGCAAACCCACATGTTGCTGATTATTAAAACATTGTATTTACGTATTCAAATACATGTGGGTTTCATGATTTATTATTTTTTTATATTTATCCAGACTGTCATCTCGCCCCTGCCTCTGTTTGCCCAGGAAAAGTAAGGAATGGCCTTCATCTTCTTTTCGGTGCCATCAGGGAGGGTAGCTTCAAAGCTGAGTGTACCCACGCCGCCAATCAAGCCTTTTTCATAGGCAAAATGAGGCCTCGTCTCAGGGTCAACCGCTATCTCCCTGACCGGGCCATTGTCAGCTTCTTCAAGGCAGTACACCAAAGGCCCAACTCCCAGGGAGACTTTTCCCTTGTCTGCTTCAACCTCATCACGGGCCATAATAAACCTCGGTTCCATAGGAAGATAGACTTCAATCACATCACCCCTGTTCCATTTCCTTCTGATACTCATGAATCCCCTGCTCTCTTCCGTGGAGATCTGCCTTCCATTGACGCTTACCATGACCTTCTCCGTGCAGGGTGTAACATAGTGGTAGAGTTCTCCGGCAAAGGGAGAATCTCCTGTCCATGCCGGCATCCGGATTCCTACAGCAAACAGGCTGCCGGGTGTTTCAGGATTAATGGTTATACTGACTTTGCCCGTCCATGGGTAGCTGGTTTCCATCTTCACCTCAGCATTGCCTGCCGGCGTTCTAAGCTTAGCTGCTGAGCTAATAAAAAGGTTGACATTTACTCCTCCCGGTGTTTCTGACCAGATGTACTGCTTTAACTGAGGCATGAATCTCGCTATATTTCCGGGGCAGCATGAACACTCAAACCATCCGGCCCTCTGAAAGCGGCCGTCCGACTCAAGCGGGTTGGGATAATAGAAGCTGCAACCGTCTGCTCCAATGCCTGATATCAGTCCGTTGTAGAGTGTCCGCTCAAGCAGATCGAGATATTTTGCATCACCCGTTGCAGAGTAGAGGCTGTGATTCCAGAAAACATTACCAACGGAGGCACAGGTCTCTGTATAGGCTGACATATTAGGAAGTTCAAAGGGCTCTCCGAAGGCTTCGCCATGCTCTTTCGATCCTATTCCACCTGTTATGTAGATCTTCCCTGCAACCACATCATCCCAGAGCTTCCGGGAGGCATTAAGATAACTGCTCTCGCCTGTTGCTTCACTAAGGCAGGCCATTGCGGTGTACATATAAGCTCCTCTTACAGCATGGCCTACGGCTTCCGTCTGTTCAAGAACAGGCTTATGCATCTGAAGGTAGATTGAATCATTATAGACCTCAAACCTGCTGCCGGCAGAGTGGTGTACATAATCACCAGGCCTGCCGCGTACGTCAAGAAAAAACTGAGCTAATTCAAGCCACCGCCGGTCGCCAGTCAGCCTGTGCAGTTTCATCAGACCAATCTCAATCTCCTGATGGCCGGGAGCGATCTCTCTTTTTCCCCAGCCAAACTCCCGGTAAACCAGTTCTGCATTTCCAAGGGCGACCTTAAGGAATGCATCACTTCCTGTTGCATGGTAGTGGGCTACTGCCGCCTCGTACATATGGCCTACGTTATAAAGCTCATGACTAACACGTTCATCAATCCACCTTTCCCTGCCAGATCCGGGGGCCATTTCAACCGGATCAATTGTGCGTGTGGTATAGAGGTACCCGTCATCCTCCTGTGCTGCAGCTATCAGCGCAACGAGGCTGTCAACATAGCTTCTCAGAACAGGATCGGGTTTCTCCATCAGGGTGTAGCATGCCCCCTCGATGATCTTGAACACATCTGAGTCATTGTACCTCTCTCCAGTGTGTTTGCCTTTTTTCAGCCCTCCGGCGATGGCAAAATTATCAATGCGGCCTGTCTCTTCACACTTCACAAATACATATGGTATTGTGACCGTCCGGTTCCTCTCAATGAGCGGTGTCCAGAAACTATCATCAACTGAAACGGATCCCAACGATGGAGTGGTAACCGATTGATCAGCAAGATCATGCCGACCTGAGCTGCTACAGCTATTGAGTAAAATCGCCATAACAAATATCAGAAAAGTCGTTCTATCATATATTGACCTTCTCATCAGCCTTTTACCTCTTTTTTAATGATTTTGAGTCTTTTCATCACATCATTGGCTCCACGGCCGAAGTAATCATGCAGTAACCGGTATTCTGCATAGAGCCTGTCATAGGTTGTAGCATTGTCAGCTACCGGCTTGTATCTCTGCGACTTGACCTTTGCCATCGCGCCTGCAGCCTCCTGTATTGTATCAAACCCGCCAGCTGCTTTTCCGGCAGCCACAGCTCCGAACATTGCTGATCCGAGTGCAGGCGCCTGGGGTGAACCGGAAATCTTTATCTCCCTGTTTATCACGTCAGCATAGATCTGCATTACAAACGGATTCTTCTCTGCAATCCCGCCGGCAGCATAAAACTCGTTTACCGGAACGCCATTATCCTCAAATGTATCAATGATCATTCTGGTACCGAATGCTGTTGCCTCAATCAGTGCACGGTATATCTCTTCAGGCTTTGTTGCCAGTGTCATTCCAATCATCATTCCAGTGAGGTCTACATCTACTAGCACAGATCGGTTCCCGTTCCACCAGTCGAGCGCCACGAGGCCGCTCTCCCCGGGCTTAAGGGCTGCTGCCTTCTCTGTTAGAAGAACGTGAAGGTCAATAGCTCTTGCATCAGCCTCAGCCTTATAGTCTGCCGGTGTACAGTTCTCAACGAACCACTGGAAATGATCTCCCACACAACTTTGACCGGCCTCATAGCCGAAGAAGCCCTCAATGATTCCATCTTCCACTACACCGCACATGCCCGGTACCTCTTTTTCAATGTCTCCGAGAAGCATGTGGCAGGTTGATGTGCCAATGATAGCCAGCATTTTACCCGCTGATGTAATACCCACAGCGGGAACTGAGACATGAGCATCAACATTTGCTGCTGCAACTGCCGTGCCCGCCTTTAATCCTGTCAGCGTTGATGCTGCCGGAGAGATAACACCGGCTCTGGTACCTACAGAAAGAAGTCTGCGCGAGAACTTTTCACCAACCAGCTTTTCCATCTTCGGATGCAGTGCTTTGAAAAAATCTTCGGAAGGATAACCATCGTGCTTGTGCCATATAGACTTGTACCCGGCGGTGCAGGTATTACGGCTCTCAGCACCTGTTAACTGCCATACCACCCAGTCGGCGGCCTCAATGAACCGGGCAGCAGCGTCATAGATTACGGGGTCCTCATCAACCGTCTGCCATATCTTGGGTATCATCCACTCAGAGGAGATCTTCCCACCATAGCGTTTGAGAAACTTTTCACCTCTTTTTTCCGCGATGGCATTGAGCTTGTTGGCCTCATCCTGCGCTGCATGATGCTTCCACAGCTTCACCCAGGCATTAGGTCTTTTTCTGAATTCATCCAGAAAACAAAGTGGGGTACCGTCTGCTGTGACAGGAAGCATGGTGCAGGCAGTGAAGTCAATGCCAACACCTATAACATCCTCTACCTTTACGCCAGCCATTTTCATAACAGCAGGGATAGTCTCCCTGAATACCTCAAGATAATCCTGTGGATGTTGCAGAGCCCAGTCGACCCCCAGCGGTGTGCCGTCAGGTAGCTTCTCATCCATAACTCCATGCGGATATTCAAAAACTGAAACAGCAACTTCTTCTCCATTTTCGATATTTACAATTACTGCTCTCCCTGAAAGAGTACCGAAATCAACACCTATAGAATATTTACTCATCTTTTAAATATTATATTAATGGTTCTTCTGCCCGTAATAAGCATTCCGTCCGTGCTTTCGAAGGAAATGCTTATCAAGCAGAGTTTTGTCAATGTCCTGTGCAGGTGACAACGAAATGGTAATTGCTGCCATCTTTGCCACCTCTTCAAGTATGACAGCATTATATACAGCCCTGGCTGCTGTCTCACCCCAGGTAAATGGCCCATGGGAGTTTACAATAACAGCTGGCATACTTAGTGGATCAACTCCGTTGAAAGCCTCAGCAATCACCAATCCTGTATTAAATTCATAATTGGTTCCTATCTCTTTGTCTGTTAGCTTCCTGGTGACAGGTACCGGACCATGGAAGCTGTCAGCATGGGTAGTGCCAAGACAAGGGATGCTATAGCCCGACTGGGCCCAGGCAGTGGCATAGGTTGAATGTGTATGCACTATACCTCCGATGTTGGGGAATGCCTTATACAGGGCAGCATGAGTGGGCGCATCTGTTGACGGATGAAGGTTCCCCTCAATAACATTCCCCTCAAGATCAGTGACAACCATATCTTCCGGGGTCATCATGCCATATTCCACCCCTGAAGGCTTGATTACCATTAAATTGGATGATCTGTCCACAGCGCTGACATTTCCGAATGTCATTATTACAAGGCCACTCTTAACCAGATCAAGATTTGCCCTGTAGACTTCCTCCTTAAGCTTTTCAAGCATATTATGTCTGTTTTAATTATTAATGAGATATTCGCGCAGCAATTCAGCTAACGTTGAAACTGAAGAAGTACCCGTTACGGGTCAACTCCTGGTATTTTTTCTCATTGAACCTATAGTAGTATGCCCCTTTTCTCGATGTCTCTTTCTCTTTCTCTTCCTGTTTTTCAAGCAGTTGCGTAGAAAGCATCTTTTTCCTGAAATTTCGTTTATCAATCTCTTTCTGGTGTATTGCCTCATACAGGCCCTGCAGCTGAACAAGGGTAAACAACTCAGGTAGCAGTTCAAAACCTACCGGATGTACTTTTACACTCTCAACGAGCTCAGCGAGAGCTCTCCTGACCATCTCGTTATGATCAAAAATAAGCTCAGGAATATTTGCGATTGATCGCCAGTGGGCTCCGTTTCTTTTCCGTATTTCACGGTCCAAATCGTGAATGCCTATGAGGGCAAAGTATGCAGTAGAGATAACCCTTGCACCCGGGTCGCGGTTCACATCGCCATAGGTATAAAGCTGCTCCATATATATATGTGACAGTCCTGTGAGGCTGAATAGCACCCTGGATGCGGCTTCGTCAATACTCTCATTCTCCTGAACGAAACCACCCGAGAGCGACCATTTACCCTTGGCAGGCTCAAAGCTCCTCTTTATAAGCAGGAGCTTGAGCTCCTTATCTGCGATGTCATATCCAAAAATAATACAGTCAACCGCAAGATAATGCCTGGGATTTTCTGAATACATCACGGTCATAACCCTTTGTTGAGGTGGTAATAGAGGTCATTCCATCTCAGCTCCATTTTCAGTTTTTCTATTTTGCATTGTTTGTCTATCAATACAAGTTCAATCCCGGCCATAGAAGCAAAGTCATCAAGGTGCTCTGGTTCAAGCGCCTGACTGAAGCTTGTGTGATGAGCCCCTCCGGCATATATCCATGCTGTGGCGGCTGTTTTGAGGTCAGGTTCAGGCTTCCATAAAACACTGGCAACTGGCAACTTAGGCATTTCCGGGCAGTCAACTACCTCCATGGTACTAACTATCAGCCTAAAGCGGTCACCCATCTCAACCATTGAGGCTACCAGCGCCTTTCCTGTGCTAGTCTTAAAGATGAGTCTTGCAGGGTCAGATTTACCACCTATACCCAGGGGATGAACCTGCAGTGATGGCTTCCCATCGGCAATTGACGGGCACACTTCAAGCATATGAGCTCCCAGAACAGCCATATTCCTGGGGTCGAGATGATAGGTATAGTCTTCCATGAATGAAGTGCCGCCCTTGAGACCCCGTGCCATTACTTTCATCGAACGCACAAGTGCTGCCGTCTTCCAGTCGCCTTCAGCTCCGAAGCCGTAACCGTCAGCCATTAACCTCTGAACAGCCAGACCAGGAAGCTGCCCGAGCCCATGAAGGTCTTCAAAGGTGGTTGTGAAAGCCTTGAAGCCACCTCTTTCGAGAAAATTGCGCATTCCTGCTTCAATTCGTGCAGACTCTTTGACGGGTGTTGATGACAAGATCTTTTCTGAGGCTTTATAATCGTCCCTATATTGTTCAATAAGAGTTTTAACCTGAGCCTCAGTAACCTTATTCACTTCGTCAACAAGATCTCCTACTCCATATCCTTGAACCTGATAATCAAGCTTGATCTGTGCAGAGACCTTATTACCTTCTGTCACAGCCACATCACGCATGTTATCACCAAAGCGCGCAACCTTGAGCGAGCGGGCATCAAGAGCTGCCATTGCAGCACGTGACCATGCACCAATTGACTTCACTGCTGCCTCATCCTGCCAGTGACCAACCACAACCTTGCGCTCGATCCTCAGGCGGGAGCAGATGTATCCGAACTCACGATCACCATGTGCCGCCTGGTTGAGATTCATAAAATCCATATCAATCTCACTCCAGGGTATATCACGGTTATACTGGGTATGGAAGTGCAGCAAAGGCTTATCAAGCTTCTTAAGCCCTGATATCCACATCTTTGCAGGTGAGAACGTATGCATCCATGCTATAAGTCCGGCGCAGTCATGAGAGTTGTTCGCCTCCTGACAGATAGCTGTTATGGAATCAGCATTTGTAAGCACAGGCTTGAAAACCACTTTCATCGGAATAAGATCAGACTTGTCAAGAGCAGCTGCGATAGCTTTCGAATCTGCATTGACCTGTTTAAGTGTCTCCTCACCGTATAGATGCTGGCTACCCGTGATAAACCAAAGTTCAATATTTTCTTTTTTCATTATAATATGATTTTGTTTTTTAATGGCATAATGGAAGCGTACATGATTTAATACTATCTGTATAAGTGTTTAGCCTCGCTGAGCTCGCAAGTCTGGTTGTGATTTTTATCAATCATGTGGGTTTTATTTCTGTTAAGTTAATAATAAGTGTGATGCAAACTAATTCCAGAAGTAGGCGTAGAATACCAGAATAATTGCAATTATTACTGCTGAAGAGATCACATCCCACTTATTCCAGCTGGCACGGGTTATAGCCTTCTGTTCAGCCGTGGCAGACCCGAGATAAAGCCCTACAATCTTCCGTTCGTCAATCCTGGGAGTGAAATAACTGACTATAATCATTGTGATAATGACTATAGTAAAGTTGACTATCTCATAATGCAACCAGTTTGTTTCAACAAATACCTGGTATATTGTTCCGCCAGTATCAAGAAGGCCTCTAAATACCGTAAAGCCAAGTCGGGTAATGCCAATGATGAAACCCGTCAGAAGGCCGGTGAGGCCCGCGGCAGGAGTGATTTTCTTTGACAAGACCCCAAGGAGGAAAGCAGCAGCGATACCCGGAGCCAGCAGCGACTGCACATCCTGAAGGTATGCATAGAGCACCTTACCGATACCCTTCATCACCGGTATCCACAGAATGCCAAGTATCACTACCACAACTGTTGCGATACGTCCCACTCTGACAAGTCTGGCCTCCGTGGCCTCTGGTCTGTACTTCTGGTAGAAATCAATTGTGAAGAGAGTAGCTGATGAATTGAAGAGTGATGCCAGGGAGCTCATCAGCGCTGCAAGTATCCCGCCTACAACTAACCCTTTAAAACCAACTGGCAGAAGCTCCTTTACCAGAGTGGAGAATGCTGAGTCAGAACTTGTCAGGTGTATCACACCCTGTTGATTAAGCGCGTAGGCAATCATGCCTGGTATGAGGAATATGAAGACAGGAGAGAGTTTGAGGAAGCCTCCGAAAATAGCGCCGCGGCGTGCCTGGGTCTGATCGCGACCTGAAAGCACACGCTGAACAATATACTGATCAGTACACCAGTACCAGAAACCTATAATGGCAGAACCCAGAAGAACACCTGTCCATGGAAATACTGCATCTTTGGGTGATCTGATAAGCTGAGTCATTGTATCTCCAAATTCATTCACGGGCACTGCACGGCAGATGTGCATCAGCTCATCCCATCCGCCGACTTTGATAAGGCCTGCTACGAGCACAGCAATAGATCCTGCAAGGAGAATAGGCGTCTGCAGCACTGAAGTCCATAGTACCGCCTTCATACCTCCGACGGCAGTGTAAATACCGGTAATGACAACAAGTCCGATGGCGCTGATCCAGAAAAAGTCTATTCCCCATATTGATTCAATCCCGAATACATCTTTGAATACAACACCACCAGCATAAACTGTAACAGCCACCTTGGTAAGGACATAACTCACCAGTGATATTATGGAAAGAACAGACCTGGATGCTTTGTTATATCTCCTCTCGAGAAATTCAGGCATGGTGAATACCCCGCTACGGGCATAAAAAGGAACAAAGAGCCAGCCAAGAAGTAATATCAGCCAGCCATGCATCTCCCAATGCGCCATGGCCATCCCGGATGAAGCGCCAGCGCCGGCCAGGCCAACCAGATGCTCTGATCCGATGTTGGAAGCAAAGATAGAGGCACCTATCGCAATCCATGTGGCATCACGTCCGGCAAGAAAATAGTCAGTAGAGGTCTTGTTCTTTGACCGAACTGAAAGAACAATAAAAACAACCAATGCAAGGACAAACGCCCCCAATACGACCCAGTCAAGTGTTAACATGATTTTAAATTTGTTAGGTTAGTTATGATCAGTATTAATGCATTTACCTCAAATAATAACGTGCTTTCTCTGAATAAGTAACATTTATTTATATCGCCTCTCTAACCAATCTCCACTTGCCATTCCTGCATCCGGCAGCCCGGATAATCAATTTCTGACAGGAAAAACATCCCCGTTTATTAAGCACTCCACAAAACAAGGAACAAAAACCGAAAATTTTTCACACGCAATATAAATAATATTTTAAACGTAACGAATACACTTCTTGTATTTTTTTTCAAAATATCACTCTTTCATCATTTCTTCATCTTTGATTAGATAAATTTGCTGTGTATCAGTTCAATAAATTGAAATAAAGAGATAAGGTTTTAAAAAATAAGATCTTCGGTTATAAAACGGAGTAAATTATGAAAAAGGTAATAAAACTTCTATTGCTTTCGATAGTGATGATGATCACTGCCGGCATCATGAATGCTCAGACAGTCAGAGGGAACGCTGACACAGTAAAGATTCAGTCTCAGCAGAGGGAGCAACAGCGTCAGGATCAGGAACAGAATAAGGCCCAGGGGCAGACTCAGGATAAGGAGCAGAACAGGACTCAGAGCCAGAGGCAGACTCAGGGACAGACTCAGGGACAGGGACAGACTGGTAATCAGCAGCAGACCCAAGCTCAGACTCAGGCAAATGCCGGGAATCAGTCAGGAAGCAACAACCGGGTCAAAGGGCAGAATCAGGGAGTGAATGCCACGGGTGTGAAGAAGGTGCAAAGTGCCAGGCCAGACTGGAGCAAGGCCCGCGGAGCACGGCCGGCATCAGTTGAGCGTTCGTCAGGATCAGCAATACCCAGGGGTGCAGGCAGACCTGGTGGCGCTAAGGGACCGGGTAAAAGGTAATATCTGGTAAAAACGGACACTATGAGAAAGAGTATCTCTCTGACAGGGACAATAGCCATCGGTATTATGCTGCAGCTCTACATTACAGGCGCTGCAGCACAGAAGGCTGCTGTCACAGTCAGCAATCCGGATACTGCAGCCGTTACAGGAAAAGTAAATATCCATTCTCTTTACGCCGGCGCCGGATATGGAAGCAACATGATATACCTGGGAGCCACCATGTCACAGGACAACAGTTTCGGATATGCTTCGGTTTCATACGGCTTCAGCGATAAACTTTATCTTACTGCCACCGGATATACAATCAATGGCATCTCCCCTTTCGTGGCATTCAGCAGCCTGGGGTTAAGCTTCTCTCATACCTTCAACTCATGGTTCGACATCAGTACGGGACTCTCGCGTTACAATGTTGCGGAATCGCTCAGGGACACCCTCTTTAGCAATTTCACTTATGCTGATGCCACACTGGGCATAGACTGGCGGATACTTTATACAAAGATCTCAGCCGGAGGCCTCTTCGCTGATGGAGGACAGTTCTATCTGCAAACAAGACACTCAAGGTATTTTAAGACACCATCATTTGCAGGCGGCAAAGCATTCTTCTCATTTGACCCCTATGTGAACATCCTCTTTGGAAGCATGGTAAGCATTGAAACAACCAGTGGTACTACAACAACCATTTCACCCGTATTCCGCCAATGGAGGAAGAACAGGCAGGGATCAAATCCAACCCCCGGAACCACCTACACTGAAAAATTCGGTCTGATGGAGCTCGATCTGGCCATTCCGATTGCATTCAGCTATGACTTTTTCACCATTGAGCTTGAGCCCGGATATGTTCTTCCTTTTTATTCCGAGACTGGCACAACGGGCATGAAAGGTTTTCTTTTTATGGTCAGCGCCTTCTTCAGGATTTTTTAACTTTGAGACATGAACCTCCTGATCGTTGAAGACGAAAAGACCCTGGCCAACGAGATAGCCCTCTATCTGAAGAGGGAGAACATCTTGTGCGATCTGGCCTATACCGGGACCGATGCTTCTGAAAAGATAGCCGTTAATCTCTATGACTTTGTGCTTCTTGACCTGGGACTGCCGGATTATAATGGGCTGGATCTGATCCGGGAGGCTAAAAAGAACAATATTGATACCTCTTTCATTATTATTACTGCACGCGGCGCCATAGAAGAGAGGGTCAAAGGACTTGACCTCGGGGCCGATGACTACCTGCCCAAGCCTTTCGCACTGGCAGAGCTGCATGCACGCATAATGGCGGTGGCAAGAAGGAAATTTCAGATCTTGTCACCAGACATAATAATGGGAGAGTTCGTTATGGCTACCCAGGCAAGGAAGATCATGCACCAGGAGCGGGAGGTCGAAATCACACGGAGGGAATTCGACCTTCTTCACTACCTGGCAATAAACAGGAACAAGGTGCTGGCACGACATCAGCTTTATGAACATATCTGGGGAAACACGCTGGATGACCAGTACGACAGTAATTTCATTGATGTTCATATAAAGAATATCCGCAAGAAGCTTAATGCCTGTGCTCCAACACCATGGCTCGAGACCGTCAGGGGCGTGGGTTACAGAATAACCACTGACAGTTAATAGGGTCACTGGAGCATGATGAAACTACAGACAAAACTTGCCCTCTTCAGCCTGCTATCGAAACTGGTATTCTCTGCACTGTTCATAGGCTTCCTTCCCCTTATTATTGAACGGATCAATATTCGCCAGACGGACAATGAACTGATTAACAACAGAGAAGAAGTTCTCAGGCTTATCTCGGAGGTGGGCATTGAACCCTTTATCACCTCTGACACGGAGGGTGGCTTCGGCAGCTATAATATCCTCAAAGCGGAGTTTATAAGCCTTGAAAGAATTGATCTGACAGATGACTGGAATTTCATAGAGGTTACAAAGAGGCTTATCGATGAAGAGGAAATCGACTACCGCGTGCTTCATTATTCATTTAAGATTGACGGCCTGTCTTATCTTCTTGAGATTGGTAAGAGCCTCGCAAGCATAACATATGCCGCAAAAAACATAAGAAATGTCATTCTGGTCTTTCTTCTCCTTTTCATAGTAGTCACCCTTATTTCCGATCTCTTATATACTGCCAGAATTCTTCGTCCCCTCAGGGTTATTACAGGCAGGCTCAAGGAGACCACCTCACCCTCATTTGCCACTTCAAAGCCCGTAGTTACTACCACCAGGGATTTTATCAGCCTTGACCATACCCTGCGCGAGATGATGCAAAAGATTGAGGAACTGTTCCGCAGGGAGAGGGAGATAACGGTGAATATTTCACACGAACTGATGACACCTGTAGCTGTTTTGCGTAGCAAGCTTGAGAACATGCTCATGCAGGAAAATCTTGATCCTGACATCGAGGAAGGAATAGAAGAGTCACTTCGGACCCTCCATCGTCTTAAGACACTGATTAATTCACTGTTGATGATAGCCCGCTTAGAGAGCAGGCAATATCTTAAAGAGGAAACTGTTGACCTCAAAGATGTTATCGCCGAAGTAGCTGATGAGCTGGCACTTATCGCTAACGATGCAGGGATAACAATCAATTTAGACTGCAGGAACAGCTACGCATTCAGAAATGCTAACAGGTCCCTCCTCTTCTCTATGTTCTTTAATGTGGTCAACAATGCCTTGAAACATACACCACGTGGAGGAAGGGTAGAGATTAGTGGCAGTGAGAGAGAGAGCAGGTTTGAAGTGTCTGTCACCGATAACGGTAAAGGTATTACCCAGGAACAACTTGCCAAACTATTCTCACGCTTCAGCACCAGGCTTGACCCCACGGATGACAATACCGGAATAGGACTAGCCATAACCAAATCCATAGCCGATTTTCATGACATTGAAGTACGGGTTTTATCAGAACCGCAAAAAGGAACACAATTTCTTTTCTATTTCCCCGTAAATTCATTATAGCTTCATATTCACGGGGTTATTTTTGATCTGTTATTCGATAATAAACCAAAAATATTACAGAGATGAAAAAGGAAATTCTATTTGGCGCATTGGCACTTCTGATAAGTGTAGGCGCAGCAGCGCAGAATCCAGTATCTGATCAGACCCAGATCAAAACTAAAAAGCAACTCAAGATTGAAGCAAAGCAGCAGGTTAAGTTACAGGATCAGAAACAGAGCGGAGACCCGATCATGACTCAGACACAGACACGTACCCGCGACAAGGTGAAGAGCGGAGACCCGATCATGACAAAAACCCAGTCCAGGGCTCGTATGCAGAATAATGTGCAGAGTGGTGATCCGATCATGACAAAAACACAGACCCAGGCCAGAAGCGCAACAAAGAACAATGGCGCTGCCGGAAGTGTCAGGGCAAACCGTCCTGCCAACGTAAAAGGAACCGGTGCAGGTCGCAGGTAACCAATAATTTACAGGCTGAGAAAAAGCCGGCAGAGAGATCTGTCGGCTTTTTTATTTTATTTGGAATCAGTTATTGTTTCTTTGTTCTTTGCCCTCTTGCGGTTATTCTCATCAAGCATCATCTTCCGGAGTCGCATCGACTTCGGGGTGACTTCTATATATTCATCAGCAGCAATATATTCCATGGCTTCTTCAAGCGAGAAGCGCACCGGCGGTGAAAGCAAAGCCTTGTCATCAGAGCCGGAGGCACGCATATTGGTCAGTTTCTTCGTTCTTGTCACATTGACCACAATGTCATCGTAGCGTGTATTCTCGCCTATGACCTGACCCATATAGACCTCTTCTCCGGGGTATATAAAAAACTCACCCCTGTCTTTCAGCTTATCAATAGCATATGCAACTGCAGTGCCTGTTTCCATTGCTATCAGCGACCCGTTGCGTCTTATAGCCAGATCGCCCTTCCATGGTTCATACGCATCAAATCGGTGCGCCATAACCGCCTCTCCTTCAGTGACGGTAAGCACCTGGTTTCTCAAACCGATAATACCACGCGCAGGTATCCTGAAGTCAAGATGAGCGCGATCATTCCTGACCTCTACATTTATAATCTCGCCCTTGCGCTGTGTGACCTGGTCTATGACCTTCCCCACAAAATTTTCCGGCACCTGTACGGTAAGAACCTCCACAGGCTCGTGCCTGATGCCGTTAATCTCTTTTACTAACACTTTCGGTTGGCCCACTTGCAGCTCAAAGCCTTCGCGACGCATAGTCTCTATAAGTATTGACAGGTGCAGGATACCCCTTCCGTATACAATGAATTTATCTGCTGAGTCTGCCTCCTGAACCCTCATGGCAAGATTTTTCTCCGTCTCCCTGAATAGCCTGTCGCGCAACTGCCTTGAGGTGACAAGCGTGCCTTCACGCCCGAAGAAAGGCGAATTATTAGAGGCAAAGAGCATGCTCATGGTGGGCTCATCTACCAGCATCAGGGGCAGGGCTTCTGGATTCACGGCATCGGCGATGGTATCACCAATGTCAAAGTTTTCCATGCCAAACACCGCGCATATCTCCCCGGAATGTACCGGCTGCTTTGTTTTTACCTTGCCCAGGCCTTCAAAAAGATATACCTCTTTAACAGTATTAAGCATTATGGTGCCGTCACGCTTTATCAGTGATACCTGACTCCCGGGAAACAGCGTGCCTCTTTTTATCTTGCCTACGGCAATTCGACCCATGTATGATGAATAGTCAAGAGATGAGATTCTCATCTGCAAAGGGCCCTCATTCACAGCAGCCGGCGGTATGTGGCTGATAATGGTATCAAGCAGATAGCTGATATCACTGGTGGGATTCATCCAGTCAGGACCCATCCATCCCTGCTTTGATGACCCGAAAACGGTCGGGAAATCAAGCTGATCTTCAGTTGCATGCAGGCTGTGCATCAGGTCAAAGACACTTTCCTGTGTCTCTTCAGGCTTACAGTTGGGCTTGTCAACCTTATTGATGACCACTATGGGCTTGAGACCGAACGCCAGAGCCTTCTGCAGTACGAAACGTGTCTGCGGCATCGGTCCTTCAAAGGCATCAACTATGAGCAGAACCCCTTCCGCCATATTCAGCACACGCTCAACCTCACCACCGAAATCAGAGTGACCTGGGGTATCTATAATATTGATCTTGACGTCTTTATAACGTACTGAAACATTCTTTGAAAGTATTGTGATGCCTCTCTCCCTCTCCAGATCGTTGCTGTCAAGAATTAGGTCTCCCATGACCTGATTATCACGAAACAGTTTTACCTGGTATAATATGCGGTCTACTAGCGTAGTCTTGCCATGGTCAACATGGGCTATCACGGCAATATTTCTTATCTCTTCCGTTGTCTTATCTATTTGGGCTGCAAAAGTAGAAAAAGAATTGCCACGCTGATCGGAGGGAGAAGATTTCTTTTGCACCTCGTATCAATTTTCTGCCTAACCGGGTAAGGATGCGTGAGAGGTTTATTTCAGATAATCTTGATTCGGGCATGCATTTTGTATCTTAGAAAATGTAAATTTGTTGTCAATAATAAATAATCACGAATCATTATGAAAAAATTATTCCTTGCACTCTTTTTTATCGGCGCAGCACTCATGCCCACAATCGCACAGGATAAAAAGGCCGAAAAAGAAGCTGCCGCACTTGCAGCATTTGAACAGGCGCTCGCTACAATTGAAACGAAGGACTTCGTAATTATCGTTGGTACTTACCAGGTAGCTGGTGTTTTTGAAACTAATACAGATAATGCAACCTTTCTTGCCTATGAAAATGATCATATCATTCTTCAGGGAAATATCATCTCAGACAACGCCAATACCAACAAGCTGATGGTTTCTGACTACAACCAGATAGTAGACAAGAAAGGAAATGTCAGAATCTCAATGCAGGCAAAAGGAAATTTGATCAATGCCAAGATCGAGATGACGCTGAAAAAGACTGCCGGCAACATGGCAGACGTAATCATAACGCCTACAAAGGGAGATGTCAAACGCTTCTCCGGTGAGATTGTACCCAAAGCTCAATCAAAGTATTTCAGAAGGCCCGGTGAGATTTAATCACTTCAATTCCCTTGGTATCTGCATTTCTCCTTTACAAGGTTATCTGCCCGAAATAATTAACTGCCCATGAGAATGCCAGCTTATATTATGGTTTTTGCCGTGATGTTGTCATGCAATGCATCAGGACAACCGGGCAAAAGAAATGAGAAGATCACAATCAGGACGGAGCTCGGAGACATCCATGCACGGATCAATCTAAAAAAAGCCCCTGTGACATCATCCAATTTCCTGAAGTATATTGATGCACATCTCTTTGATAGTGCCCGTTTCTACCGTGTTGTAAGGCTTGATAACCAACCGGGTGATTCAGTGCTGATTGAAGTGATACAAGGAGGCCGGTATAAGGATGAAGATAACGGTTTCCCCCCGATAATACATGAAACAACTGATATTACAGGCATTCTCCACCGGAATGGTACCTTGTCAATGGCAAGGTCATCGCCCGGGACTGCCACATCAGAGTTCTTCATTTGTATCGGCGATCAGCCTGAGCTTGACTTTGGCGGTAGAAGAAACCGTGACCTGCAGGGCTTCGCAGCCTTCGGGAAAGTAACCGGAGGGATGAGTGTGGTAAAGCGTATTCAATCAATCAGATCATCCGGTCAATACCTTGAATCACCAGTGTTGATACTGGAAATAACAAGAACAGGCATATAGAATAATTATGCTAAAGCACCTTTCAGTTCCTGACTTCGTGTCTTCCTCACATGCCAGAAATAGTAGAACAGATAGGGAATATGCAGGATCATATTACCAAGGCCCCAATAATAAAGCAATTGTTCGTTACCAACCCAGGTTGATGCATTCATGTATTTTTCAAATAATATCCCTGCTCCAACAGCACGCAGAAGTATGTGAGTAGCTAATGTGTATACCCTGGCTGTGATATAGAGTTCAGGCCGCTTTAGCAAGATTGGATACAATTCGGCAGCAAGTAGAATACAAAATGAACTGGCAAAGAATGGTCCAGCTTCCCCGTAGACAAATGCGAGGTTCCAGGTAGTATACAAAAAGTTCCATGCCCCATTTGTATAAGCTATCAAATCGCCATTTTTGCCCTCTTTCCCTATTGACCAGAAACGCTTTTTTATATGCCTGTATTTTACCAGCGGCTGAGTAATGCATAAGATGGCACCGGAAACTGCATTAAACATATTGCCTGTCTGAAAATCTTTGAGCGTTGCCTCCGCAATATTCAGGAATAGTACTGCGTAAAGGGCCCAGATTAACCATTCGCCCCGGAATATCTTTAACCAATTCTCCTTTTTATAAAGTTCAGAGTATCGGCCAAACCCAACCAGTAATGCTGTGGGCAAAAGAACACTCAGAGTTTTGACCCAACGAAACCATCCTTGCACATGATTTCCCCATAAAGGGAATGTCAACAGTGCGACGAACCAGAAAACCAGTGCAAATCTGGGATTCTTACGCATTACATCAACAATTACCAACAAGACTGCTATATACAGCACCATTGATAAGATTTGAACGACGAAGTTTGTTTCCATAGTTAATCCCAATTATTAAAAGTTATAGATGTTATTTCCCCTCTTTTGACATTAAGTTCCAGGTAAGCAGAAAGGCTTTCTCAATTCTCTCCTCGGTTAATTCAAACCTGCCGATAAAATGCTCTTCAACCAGATTGTGTACAAAGCCTATCCCCATTGAGAACAACATCTTGTGATCAAAATCTGACCTAATGCTTCCGTCAAGCTGACCTTGCAAAAGAAAATCATAAACCGGTTGCCTTACTTTTAAAGCATCGTCACGCTGATCCATCGATATGCTCGAGGATATATGATATTGCTCCAAAAAAACACTTTCCATATGGTTATTCATCCTATATTTCAGATAGTTCATCCAGAAGGTTCGAAAGCCGGTATAATAATCAGTCTCAGGCAAATAGTCAGAAACCAGTGTGTCTAAAAACTGCTCACGTAATCGATTATAAATCACATTTATCAACTCTTCCTTACTCTTAAAATAGGTGTAAGTTGTACCGGTTGCCACTCCTGCCTCCTTGGCAACTCCAGCCATGGTTATACCAGCAAATCCAACATCGCCCACAAGCTTTATTGTAGCCTGGTAAATAGCCTCGACCTTTCCTATATCCTTACTCTTCACATTGCAAATGCAAATAGAATAAATGAATATATATTCATTTATGATTGTAGAAATTTTGAATAATTTAATCTGGCATCTGGACACATAATACAGAACAAGAATTTAATGAGGTGCTTACGACTTCATCATGACATGAGATCATATATGATTAAATCTTAAGGATAATGTGCTATTTAAAGCCCGATTAGGTTCGCCAGTACCAAATATGATACTTTTGTGCTATTTATTGGTAAGATTTAGTCTATTCTTACCTAAATGTATCATATATGATGCATTAATGTTGTATAATAGAAAATAATATTATAACTTTGCCATATAGTATCATATATGACTCTTTATTTATTTTTTGAGAAATGACAAACGACAATATTATTAAGGTAATAAAAGAGAGGAGGGATATTCTTGGAATAAATCAGGAATACCTGGCGGAGCTTTCTGAAGTAGGGGTTGCAACATTAAAGCGCTTTGAAAGTGGTAAAGGAAACATAACGCTTAACAATTTACAGAGAATTGCTGATATAGTGGGTCTTGAAATCAAACTTGAACTTAAAAAGTCCAATAAATGAGAAAAGCTGAGGTCTATAGAAATGGAGTTTTAGCTGGCATGTTAACTGAGACAGAAAGTGGCACCTATGTTTTTATATATGATTCCGTGTATTTAAATGATAAAACAAAACCAGGGATAAGCTTAACATTACCGAAGCAACAATCTGAATACACATCAGAACACTTGTTTCCTTTTTTCTATAATATGCTATCTGAAGGATCAAATAGAATTATTCAATCAAAACAATTAAAACTAGATGAAAATGATTTTTTTGGTCTGTTATTAGAAACTGCAGGTTATGATACGATTGGCGCAATAACGATTAAGAAAATAACGGCATGGAAATAAAATATTGTCCGGGATTATTACTTGAAGGCTTTTCAGAATATAGTCCTCTTTTTCTTCGCAGAATGTTTGATGGCAGAAGGGTTAGTCACATCTTACCATATAATGCCCCTGAGATTGATGAGGAGGACCAAAAAATATTTATGCAAAACCGGAAGAGAATTTCTATTTCCGGGGTCCAGGAGAAATATTCAGTAATACTTGAAAAGAATAATCTGCGATTAACTGAAGAAAAAGAACAGGGGACATATATCCTGAAACCTAAACCACACGGACTACTGAAAACAGCAATGGCACCTGCAAATGAGCATGTAACAATGCAGATTGCCAGTCAGGTGTACAAAATCGCGACAGCTGAAAACGGATTAGTTTTCTTTAGCAATGATGAGCCGGCATATATTACCAAACGATTTGATGTGGGTGAGAATGGTCTTAAATTGGGCAAAGAGGATTTTGCATCCCTGGCCGGAAAAACAGAAATAAATGCAGGTCCTAATTTCAAATATGATTATTCATATGAAGGGATAGCCGATCTCATAAAAGAGCATGTGGGTGCATGGAAAATTGAGATGGAAAAATTTTACAATTTGATAATTTTTAACTTCTTATTTTCAAATGGCGATGCCCACCTGAAGAATTTCTCCCTACTCGAAACGAAAGATGGAGATTATGTATTAAGCCCAGCTTATGACCTGCTAGACACAGGGATTCATGTTGAAGAAGAAGGTTTCTTCGCATTAGATAATGACTTATTTAAAGAATGGAAGTGGTCAGATTGTAGGGTTAACAATACTCACCATCATCCATGTAAGGAGGATTTTATTGATTTCGGCAAAAAAATTGGCATAAGCGAGAATAGGGTTATAAAATTATTTGAGCCTTTTCTTTTACAGCAAAAAGGTGTCGAGGTTTTGGTAAATAATTCATTTCTTGATAATGATACCAAAGCACAATACTTAGATCATTATAACACACGCTTATCAATGATAAATTGAATTTGGAGTATGCAAATCAATTCTAAGGGTTTAAGGATGTCATAAAACAAAACGAGAGATCAAAATTGACCTCTTGTGCCTCTGGGTACCCCGAACGGACATAAGTTGCATCTGGTTAGGTCGCCTGTCAATTGAGCCGGCGATTCCTCAGGTGATGAAAGGTGAAAAAGCCGCTACCTGTTAGTATTAATAAAGTCAGATATAGCCTGTACAAATTCTTTGTGAACTAACGGCTTCTGAAAGATCAGATCAGCCCCCAGAAGTTTTGCACTGGTGAGATATCCCTCATAATTAAATCTTCCACCACCTGAAATTGCTACGATCTTTAATCCTGGATGCTTTCCTCTCAGGTAGGATATCAGTTCAAGACCTTCTTTTTCAGGCATCACAATATCAGTTACCAAAAGATCCGGGGGAGAGCATTCAATTTTTTTCAAACCTTCACTGCCATTGCTGGCAATATCAACTTCGTATCCGGCTTTTTCAAGCATCCTTTTAAGCATTGTCAGTATCGCAGGATCATCATCTATTATCAAAATTTTCGCCATTGCTAAAGTTGATTAATTATCATCCAGGACTTTTCTGATAACCTTGCTGAACTCGTTCATTTTGATAGGTTTCAGGATTAATTTATAAGAATCGGTTGTTGACTTTGTCGCATCAGATAATTTGTCGATGTATCCGGTTATTATAATGACTTTCAGATCAGGATTTATTTTCCTCATTTTTTCGGCAAGTTCGGTTCCCAGCATTTTGGGCATTGTCTGATCTGTTACGAGTAATGAATATT
>CAYQNT010000026.1:0-27042 GCA_964418865.1 uncultured Rikenella sp. | reverse complement strand
GATATCAAACCCACCCGTTCAGCCATCTGTGCCGTGATGCTCTATGACGCCAAGCTGTCGCAGGAGATGGCTGCCAAATTGCTTAAAGAAGGCATCTATGTCACCGGCTTCTACTATCCGGTGGTGCCGAAAGGCCAGGCCCGCATAAGGGTTCAGCTCTCCGCTGCCCATGAAACGGAACACCTTGACAAGGCTATTGCAGCATTCATCAAGGTAGGTAAGGAGCTGGGAGTACTTAAATAGCCACCTGAATACCTAATTTACCTGATGTAATCATTTCGGTAAAATAATCAGTCTGAAGAAAATTCATACCTGAACTGAATATTTGAAGAAATAATTATATTTGCACCAGCATAATTAACAATGTTTACAAATAACTCACATCATCATCATGCTCATACTTGCTCTCAGGCGAGATGAAAATGATGTATAGTGACAACTGAATATCATAGACCCGCCTGAGCAAATCAGGCGGGTTTTTTATTCCTGCACGGTCTGCTCATGTAAATTTAAAATTCAATGAGCAAACTGAAAATTGCAATCCAGAAGAGCGGCAGGTTGAGTGAAAGCTCCCGTAAATTGTTTGAAGAGTGCGGCATAAAGGTCACCAATGGCTCCGGCAGCCTCAAGGTAATCGCCGGCAATTTCCCCGTTGAGATCCTACTTCTCCGTGATGACGATATCCCTCAGTATGTTGACCAGCAGGTGGCTGACATAGGCATCGTGGGCGAAAATGTGGTTTTTGAGAAGAAAAAGGATGTAGCGGTGCTTGAACAGCTCGGGTTTGGTGGTTGTCGACTCAGCCTGGCTATCCCCAAAGAAGATGCATACACCGGCCTCGGATTCTTTATGAATAAAAAGGTCGCCACAAGTTATCCTATACTGCTGGAAGAATATTTCTCGGCAAAGAACATCAACGTGAAAATTGAAGAGCTGAGCGGCAGCGTTGAGATAGCGCCGGGTATAGGCCTTGCTGATGCCATTTGTGATATTGTCAGCTCCGGCAGCACACTGCTTACAAATGGGCTCCGTGAGGTGGAGACGGTCATGAAGAGCCAGGCAGTGATCATAGCAAACAAAAACATAACCGGTGAAAAGCAAAAGATACTGGAACAGCTTCTCTTCCGTATCAGGGCAGTAAAGAACGCAAGTGAAAACAAGTATATCCTTCTAAATGCGCCAGAAGATGCCGTAGCTGAGATATGCAGAATTCTGCCGGGGATGAAGAGCCCCACAATATTACCGCTGGCTGTGAAGGGATGGTGCAGCCTTCATTCCGTTGTAAAGGAAGATGAGTTCTGGGACCGCATTGATCAGCTCAGGGAGGCAGGGGCTGAAGGCATACTGGTAATCCCGATAGAAAAAATGATCATATGATGAGAACACTCTACTTCCCCGGGCAGAATGACATCAGGCACGCCCTCAAAAGACCATCGGCAGAAGATGCTGACATTGACAGAGTGGTAAGAGAGATCCTTGCCGAGGTCAGATGCAAGGGTGACGCTGCTGTGCGATACTACTCAAAAAAGTTTGACGGGAACGCGCCTGTATCGTTTAAAGTAGAGGAGCATGTAATAGCCGAAGCCGTAAAAAATATACCTGAGACCCTGACAGAGTCACTTATAACTGCATTCACAAACATCAGGAAATTTCACTCGGCACAGATGCAAAAAACAGAAGTGGTAAAGACTGCTGAAGGAGTAAAATGCTGGAGTCGCGATGTAGCTATAGAAAAAGTCGGCTTGTATGTCCCCAGTGGAACAGCCCCCCTCTTCTCTACAGCTCTCATGCTGGCCATCCCGGCACAACTGGCCGGATGCCACGAGATCATCATGTGCACTCCTGCAGGCAAAGATGGCACCATCAACCCTCTGATACTCTATGCAGCCTCACTGGCCGGAGTGACCTCCATATACATGGCCGGAGGTGCTCAGGCCATAGCTGCCATGGCATACGGCACGGAATCAATACCCTCTGTATTTAAGCTTTTTGGTCCGGGCAACAGGTATGTAACCAGGGCAAAAGAGCTTGTTCAGCTTGACGGCATTGCCATAGACATGCCTGCCGGTCCGAGTGAGGTCATGGTCATTACTGATGAAACTGCCAATCCCTTATTTGTTGCTGCAGACTTGCTCTCACAGGCAGAGCATAGCGTTGAAAGTCAGGTGATAATGCTTACTGATAGCAAGGTAATGATCGAACTGGTGAAAAAGGAAATGCAATTACAGATAGCAGGTTTAGAGAGAAACAGTATAGCCCGCAAATCGCTGGAAAACAGCTCGCTGATGCTTCTCAATACTATAAGTGACTGCCTTGCGGTCAGCAACAAGTATGCGCCGGAACATCTTATTCTTGCAACGTCCGATCCCTACCTGCATGCGGCAGCCGTAACTAATGCGGGGTCAGTTTTTCTCGGGAAATACAGCAGTGAAAGCACGGGCGATTACATGACGGGGCCTAACCACACCCTGCCCACCGGAGGATACGCAAGGAGCTACAGCGGCCTGTCAACCGGAAGCTTTATGAAAAAGATTTTTTTCCAGGAGGTAACGGAAGAGGGCATCCTGAACATAGGGCCTGCCACAGAATTACTGGCTGCAGCCGAAATGCTCGAAGGTCACAGGAATGCCGTCTCTGTCAGATTAAAACATATTAACAATGAACAGAACCGATAAACTTGTAAGACCTAATGTAAGAGCATTGGAGCCTTACTCATGCGCCAGGGATGAGTATCAGGGCAAAGAGGGTATTTTCCTTGATGCAAATGAAAGTCCTTTTGGCCTACTGAACAGATATCCTGATCCGCGACAGAGGGAGCTCAGAAAAACCATCAGCATGATAAAGGGAATACACTCTGAAAATATCTTCTTGGGCAACGGAAGTGATGAAATCATAGACCTGTGCTACAGGATATTTTGCTCACCGAGGATGGACAGAGTCATGATGTTCCCTCCCACCTATGGCATGTATCAGGTTTCCGCAGCAATTAATGATACTGAAGTAATAAAGGTACCCCTGGATGAAGATTTTGACCTGGATCTCCGACGGATAATGCCCCTTCTGGATGATGAGAAGCTGAAACTGGTATTCATCTGTTCGCCCAACAACCCGACAGGAAACTGCATGAGCCCCGACAGGATTGAGCAGATTATTAAGCACTTCAATGGTATAGTCGTGATAGATGAGGCTTACTCGGATTTCAGCCGGCAAGCTTCATTCATTGAGAAGATATCTCTGTATGATAACCTGATTGTGGTGCAGACCTTCAGTAAAGCGGTAGGACTGGCGGCAGCTCGAATAGGCATGGCTTTCGCTTCAGAGGATATCATAAAATACTTCTTCCGGATGAAGCCACCCTACAATATAAGCACCATTAATCAACAGTCAGCTCTGGAGAGGCTGAATAACCTGAAACAGATAACAGTACAGATAGAGACCATAATATCTGAACGAATCAGGCTGGCTGAGAAACTGGAGATGCTTCCAGTGATAAAGAAGGTATTCCCATCTGACTCAAACTTCCTACTGGTGGAGATGGAAGATGCCGACGCTATTCATGCCATACTGATCAGCAAGAACATTATTGTCCGCAACAGGAGCCGGGAGGTTGACGGCTGCCTCCGCATAACCACCGGCACCAGAAGCGAAAACGATTGCCTCATAAAAGAACTTGGGAAATTATGACCATGACAAAGACATTATTCATCGACAGAGACGGCACCATCCTGAAAGAGCCAGCAGATATGCAGATTGACAGCCTTGAGAAGCTGGAATTCCTTCCTGGAGTGATCTGCGCATTATCATCCATTGCACGTGAAACGGACTTTGAAATGGTGATGGTGACAAACCAGGACGGACTAGGAACCCCGGCATTCCCCGAAAAAGATTTCATCCCCACTCATGAAAAGATGCTCACGCTACTCAAAGGTGAAGGGGTAAGATTCGCCGCAGTCTTTATTGACCGTTCATTTGAATCAGATAACTCTCCCTGCCGCAAACCCGGTACAGCCATGCTTGCCAAATACCTTGCAAAAGGCGTTGATCTGAGCTCCTCCTTTGTCATTGGCGACAGGCTCTCTGACATAGCGCTGGCACGCAATCTGGGATGCAGATCCATGCATCTGAGAAGCAACCATGATGCTGAGACAGGCTTCTCTTCAGAGGCAGAGCTCTGCACAACAAGCTGGGAGGAGATCGCAAGATATCTGAAAAAGATCCCGAGAAGCGCAGCGATAAAGAGAAATACAAATGAAACGATGATTGAGGCTGTCATAACAATTGACGGTACCGGCAACGGCAACATAAGTACGGGAATAGGATTCCTTGACCATATGCTAGATCAGATAGCCAGGCATAGTAATATAGATATAATGATAAAAGCTGAGGGAGATCTCAATGTGGATGCACACCACCTGGTGGAAGATGTTGCCATTGTCATGGGTGAAGCATTCAATAAAGCACTGGGCCGCAGAAAAGGTATTGAGAGATTTGGCTTCACCCTCCCGATGGATGACTCCCTGGCGCAGGTTGCCCTTGACTTCGGCGGGAGACCATGGCTTACCTGGGATGTCAGTTACAGATCAGACAGAGTTGGAAACATACCGTCTGAGATGTTCTCACATTTTTTTAAATCATTCAGCGACAATGCGAAGTGCAATATCCATATAACTGCTTCCGGAGAAAATGAACATCATAAGACCGAAGCCATATTCAAGGCCTTTGCAAGAGCTTTGAAGATGGCCGTTTCAGCATCAGGAAACAGCAATATGCCATCTACAAAAGGACAATTATGATCGTAATACTGAAAAACGCTATTGAACTATGAGAATAATTGCTGCAATGGATATCATTGAAGGCGCCTGTGTCAGGCTTTCGCAGGGCGACTACTCCCGGAAGAGATCATATGACAGCAAACCGCTTGACATGGCGCTGGAGCTGGAAGACAACGGAATAAAATATCTCCATCTGGTTGACCTTGACGGTGCCAGAGAAGGTAAAATACGCAACCACCATGTGCTGGAGACCATTACAGGCAAGACAGGTCTCATTACTGATTTCAGTGGTGGGATAAGAGCTGATGATGATCTTTCCATGGCATTCAGCTGCGGCGCTTCCCAGGTGACCTGCGGAAGCATAGCAGTGACCGATCCCCTCCTTTTCCTGAGGTGGCTTTCTGAGTACGGTACAGGAAAGATTATCCTCGGCGCCGACTTCAGGAAGCGTAAGGTGGCATCCTCAGGATGGCAGTCAGCATCTGATATTGATATTACAGACTTCCTCGTCAGATACAGATCAGAGGGGGTAGTATATGCGTTATGCACTGATATTGAAAAAGATGGCATGCTAGAAGGACCATCACTAGAGATATATAAAGAGATATCTGATATCAGCGGCCTCTCTGTTCTTGCTAGCGGAGGCGTAACATCAGCTGATGACATAAAAGCCATCAGGGAAGCAGGCTGTGAAGGGGTTATCATAGGAAAAGCAATATATGAAGGTAGAATAACATTAAAAGAATTAGCACGATTATGCTGAAAAAACGTATCATACCCTGTCTTGATGTCAGGGAAGGAAGAACAGTCAAAGGTGTGAGCTTCGTCAATCTCAGGGACGCAGGCGACCCCGTGGAGATGGCAAAAGCATACGAAGACCAGTCTGCAGATGAGTTGGTTATTCTTGATATAACAGCTACACACGAGAAGAGAAAAACATTTGCTCCGTTGGTTGAAAAGATAGCCCATACCATAAATATTCCATTTACTGTCGGAGGAGGTATCGTCAGTGTGGATGATGCCTCTATCCTCATCAGATCGGGGGCAGACAAGGTAAGTGTCAACACGGGTGCCTTTAATGATCCTGACCTGATCACACGCCTGACAGATCAGTTTGGAAGCCATTGCATAGTAGCAGCAATTGATGCACAGCTTCTTAACGGTGAATGGCGGGTGTGCATCAATGGAGGCAGAACTGTCACAACTGTCAGCGCCGTTGAATGGGCTGAAAAGGTCTGGAGGCTGGGAGCCGGCGAGATATTGCTTACCTCAGTCAATAGCGATGGTACTAAGGAGGGCTACTCAATCGACATAACCTCCTTGATAAGCAACCGGGTAAACATACCTGTCATTGCATCAGGCGGTGCCGGCACCATGGAGCACTTCAGGCAGGTCTTCACCGAGACAAAATGCAGCGCCGCTCTTGCAGCCTCAGTTTTTCACTTCGGTGAAGTATTGATACCTGAGCTTAAAGATTATTTGAAAAATAATAAAATTGAAGTGAGAATATGAAAATCGATTTTACAAAGATTGACGGCCTGATCCCGGCCGTGATACAAGACAACGCCACAATGCAGATTCTGATGGTAGGCTATATGAATGAAGAAGCTTATCTGAAGACAGTCACGGAAAAACGGGTAACATTTTACAGCAGAAGCAGGAAGAGGCTATGGACCAAGGGCGAGACCTCCGGGCACTCCCTTTCAGTGATTGATATGGCAACAGATTGCGATAATGACACGCTTCTGGTGAAAGTTGAACCTGCCGGCCCGGTATGTCACCTCGGAACATACTCCTGCTTTGGGGAAGAAGAACCCAGGGGGTTCCTCTACAAGCTTGAGAAGATAATAAGCAGCAGAATAGATGATGATACTGCGGGTTCATACACTAATAAGTTATACAAAGGAGGAATCAATAAAATAGCACAGAAGGTAGGCGAGGAAGCTGTGGAGCTCATTATTGAGGCCAAAGACAATGACATTAACCTTTTTATGAATGAGGCCGCCGACCTGCTCTATCACGTGTTAATCCTGCTTAAAGCCAAGTCATTGCAGTTAAAGGATATCGAAGAGGTCCTTTTGCAAAGACACAATGTAAACTGATATTATTTGTATCCTTGCACAAGAAATGATGCTAATAACTGCTCGAAGACGAAATAAAAAAGCCATCAATGGAATTGGTGGAATTGATTTTTCATTATGTTTGCAGTGATGAAGAAATACATGTTATATATCTGGCGCTGGTGCAGCTCATAGACTGAGACTGTGAATCACGCCATTATATAATTAAATAAGATAATTAATCTAAGAGGCACGCTGATCACAGCGTGCCTTTTGTTTTTATACAAATCCTTAACAACCTGAATATCATGGAAAAAATTACGAAGATTTTACTGACAGAGAAAGAGATGCCCCGACAATGGTATAGCATTATGGCTGATATGCCCAATAAGCCCTTGCCTCCGTTGAATCCCGTCACCGGCAAGCCGGCTTTACTGGATGATCTGGCATCCATCTTTCCGATGGAGCTGATAAAACAGGAGATGAGTACCGAGCGGTATATTGACATCCCTGAAGAGGTGGTTGACCTATACAAATCTTTTCGCCCCTCACCGCTGTTCAGGGCGCATAACCTTGAGAAGGCGCTGGGCACCAAAAGCAAAATATATTATAAATATGAGGGGGGCAACTACTCCGGATCACACAAGGCCAATACCGCCATCCCGCAGGCATACTACAACAAGATGGAGGGCGTACGGCGCATGACAACAGAGACCGGTGCCGGACAGTGGGGCAGTGCCATGAGTTTTGCATGCAATCACTTCGGACTTGATCTTCTGGTCTTTATGGTCAAGGTCAGCTACAACCATAAGCCCGGTCGCAGACTCATGATGAATGCCTATAACGCCAAGGTGGTTGCTTCACCCAGCACCATGACTGCAGCCGGAAGAAAAGTGCTTGAGACCGATCCCGACTCACCGGGCAGCCTGGGCATAGCCATCTCAGAGGCAATTGAGATTGCGGTTCAGGATCCATATACAAAGTATTCACTTGGAAGTGTTCTGAACCATGTATCCCTCCATCAGACAATTATAGGTCAGGAAGCACTTCTACAGATGGAGAAGGCAGGTGATTATCCCGATGTCGTGATCGGTTGTTTTGGCGGCGGCTCCAACTTTTCAGGAATATCATTCCCCTTTATTCGTGAAAATATTATCAATGGCAAAAAGACAAGATTTATTGCAGTAGAGCCTGCTTCATGTCCTAAGCTGACAAAAGGGAAATTCATGTACGACTTTGGTGATCAGTCTGGCTTGACGCCGCTGCTACCGATGTACACCCTGGGGCATAACTTCATGCCTGACAAGATTCATGCCGGCGGTCTGCGCTATCATGGCGCCGGAGTGCTTGTCAGTCAGCTGCGTAAGGATGGCTTTGTTGAGGCTAAGGCCAAATTCCAGCGCGAATGCTTTGAGGCTGCGATCCTTTTTGCCAGGACGGAAGGCATTCTTCCCGCCCCGGAATCGTCATACGCCATCGCCGGCGCCCTTGATGAGGCAAGAAGAGCCGATCTTGACGGTGTGTCAAGGACTATCCTGTTCAATCTGAGCGGTCATGGCCATTTTGACATCACCGCCTATGAGAAGTTCTTCGAGGGTAATCTGCCCGATCATGAAACCACTGCTGAGGAGATAGAACAATCATTGATCCTGTCGGCTATCCCAACCTTCTGAAGTATGACTAAAGGCTGAAGACTGAAGACTGAAGACTGAAGACAAACGGAGAGGAGGCAATTGCCTCCTCCTTCTTTAATCTGATATGGGATTTATTAAAATGTCAGCTGCATTTTGATGCTCCGCAGTCAGTGCACCGCAGGCATCCCTCCTGATAGATCAGTGCTGTGGAGTCGCATCTCTCACATTTACCTTTAGCCTTCGTGCCGTTGGGTATGTAGCGTTTCAGCGCCCTTTCCACACCGTTTTTCCATGTGTTAATCGTTTCGCTGTCGAGTTTCATCGAGGTAACCAGCTCAACCACGTCCTTGACAGGCATGCCATAACGAAGAACGCCTGATATAAGCCTTGCATAATTCCAGAACTCCGGCTGGAACATGTGCGACAATCCTCCCAGTGTGTTCTTGTAACCATACTTGTCAGTATACTGGAAGTCATAACGGCTGTTGCCCGCGTCATCCTTGTTCTTGATGATCTTACCCTTAGTGATACTCTTTGGTATCGGGAACATCTCATCGTCCTGCAGACCGGTGAAGATCTCATATGGGACACCATCCTTCAGGCCGACACAGGCTATCCATTTCTCCTCATTATTCTGGAAACGTATGACGTCAGCGTTAAGCACCTTGGGTCTGAGGGGTGACCAGTCATTCTTCTTATCATCCTTACTGTTCGAGACAAGCACCCCGGCCCTTGATCCATCGCGGTAGACGGTTGATCCCTTGCATCCCTCCTTCCAGGCTGTGAGATAAAGCTCGGAGACAAGCTCCTCCTTTACATCGCCAGGCAGATTGATAGTTACGCTGATTGAATGATCGACCCATTTCTGTATTGCCCCCTGCATTCTCACCTTGGCTACCCAGTCAACATCATTGGCGGTGGCCTTGTAGTAAGGAGACTCCTTCACTATGGCGTTTATCTGTGCCTCTGACATCACCGTCACCTCCTCATATTTATAGCCGTTAGCCTTCATCCAGTCGATGAACTTGTGGTGGAAAACCACGAACTCTTCCCAATGGTCACCCACCTCATCAGTAAAGGAGACCGTCACATCCTTGTCGTTTGGATTTACCTTGCGACGTCTCTTATAGAAGGGCATGAAGACCGGCTCAATGCCGGAAGTTGTCTGGCTCAGCAGGCTGGTAGAGCCAGTCGGGGCTATGGTCAGAAGGGCGATATTACGCCTTCCTTGCTTCTCCATCTCTGCCACCATAGCAGGATCAGCCTCGCGTAGACGCTCAATGAAAGGGTTGTTACGTTCTCTCTCAGCGCTGTATAATGGGAATGCACCCCTCTCGGCAGCCATCGTGGTGGAGGCCCGGTATGCCTCAATGGCGAGAGTGCGGTGCACCTTCACGGAGAATTCAGTCGCGTCATCAGTACCGTAGCGCAGACCCAGAGCGGCAAGCATATCACCCTCGGCAGTGATGCCTATGCCGGTGCGTCTTCCTTCGCCTGTCTTGTGTCTTATGTTGACCCACATGTTACGCTCTACCAGCTTGAGCTCTTCAGCCTCAGGATCAGCGTCTATCTTAGCGATGATGGCATCTATCTTCTCCTGCTCAAGGTCAATGATGTCATCCATGATACGCTGTGAGAGATGCGCATGCTCCCTGAACAGGTCAAAGTCAAAGCTGGCCTGCGAAGTAAAGGGATCCTTGATGTACCCGAACAGGTTGATGGCAATCAGCCGGCAACTGTCATAGGGACATAGTGGTATCTCACCGCAAGGATTGGTTGAGACTGTCTCATAGCCAAGATCAGCATAACAGTCAGGAACACTTTCTTTCTTGATTGTATCCCAGAAAAGAACGCCAGGCTCAGCTGATTTCCAGGCATTATGCACTATTTTGCTCCACAACTTGCGGGCGTCAATCTCTTTAATATTCTTCGGGTTATCCGAATTTATCGGGTACTGTTGACGAAAGCTCTTTCCATTGATCACTGCCTCCATAAATTCATCAGTGATCTTAACAGAAACGTTGGCGCCGGTGACCTTGCCGGTCTCAAGCTTAGCGTCAATAAAACTCTCAGCATCAGGATGCTTTATCGAGATGGAGAGCATCAGGGCGCCTCTGCGGCCGTCCTGCGCCACTTCGCGGGTGGAGTTTGAATAACGTTCCATAAAAGGTACCACACCGGTTGAGGTGAGAGCGCTGTTGAGCACCGGGGAGCCCTTGGGACGAATGTGTGACAGGTCATGCCCTACACCGCCGCGCCGTTTCATGAGTTGTACCTGCTCCTGATCAATCTTCATGATCCCGCCATACGAGTCAGAGTCACCCTGGTTGCCTATCACAAAACAGTTTGAGAGGGAAGCAACCTGGAATTCATTTCCTATGCCTGTCATCGGGCTGCCCTGCGGAATAATGTATTTAAAGTTGCGGAATGCCTCGTAAATGGTCTCAAACGGAAGAGGATTGGGATATTTTTTCTCTATACGGTGTATCTCCGCTGCAAGACGACGGTGCATGTCATCAGGGGTCTTCTCATAAAGGTTCCCGAATGAGTCCTTGAGAGCATATTTGCTTGCCCACACCTTTGCTGCCAGATCATCACCGTCAAAATATTCACGGGTTGCCTTTACAGCTTCATCGTATGTATAAGCCTTTTTGGCATTGATATCTGTCGGCGCGCCCTTTTTCTCAGTCACCGCCTCATCCTTTTTCAGCTTTTTCTCCTCTTTCCTTATCAGCTCCTTTTCATTAGGGGCGACGATGACCGTATGGACAAATGATTCTTCCATGGATAATTAAAAAATATTAAAGTTTGATAATAAGTTAATTAGTCTACCTTCCGTAATCGCAAACGGGTTTTGCTAAAATAGACAAGCGGGTCTGAGGAGACAAGAACAAAAGAGCTCTTTTATCAACACACATATTAACTTTTTAACCCGGCTATAAAAACAAAAGGGCTCCGGAAACCGGAGCCCTTTTGTTTCATTACCAGTCGTAGCTTAGTTAAAGATATAGCGAAGGCCAACCTGCAACCTCCATACCTGACTGATATTCAGATAAGTATCATATGACTTTGTCAGATAAGCATTGGGTTTCTCAGTCGTGGAGAAGCTGGGGACATTGTTTGCATCACGTCCTTCATACTTTAAGATAGCTCCATAGTTACTGACAGCCATGTTTTTGTAAACTCCCCATTCCGAATTCAGCAGGTTACCCAGATTAAGCACGTCAACACTCAACTGCAGAGTATTTCTGGTCTTTCCGGCTTTAACAGAGAAATCCTGTGCAAAACGTAAGTCAAATCTGTTCGCCCATGGTGCGCGTGCAGCATTAGCTTCGGCATATTCACCTTTATGCTTTTTCAGATATTTATCCTGTTCCATGTAGGAAAAGAATACGTTTTCGTCGGCAGGTGTTACGAATTTTATCTCGCCTCTTTCTTTAGGAATGTAAATCAGGTCATTAGTATTACCATCGCCGTTCATGTCATTGGTATAGGTGTAGCTGTTCCCGTAAGGAGACATTCCTGAATAGAACAGGCTGATACTTGAAGCCATAAGGTTGTTCAGGTAAGGAATACGGTATGAGAATGAACCGATTATCTTATCAGGCACAACATACTGTGAACGCTGTACAGTTGGGTTATTCGGACCATTAACAGTTACAACACCTACCCAGGCTGAGTTGGCGTTGCTGCCAGGCATACCTGACAACTCTTTCATTTCAGTTTTTATATAGGCTACCATTAAATCCAGGTTCTTTACCGGTTCAGCAGTAAGAGTAAGGTTCAAGGTGTAACCATAGCCTTCATTAGTATTAATAAGAACGCAGGCATCCTTTACACTGGCATTATACAGATAAGTAGACGGGAAAATATAACGGTCGTCAGCTCCTGCAAATTTCGCCCAGGTTTCATCGGGGTTTTTAACAGCGTAATTCTCTATCCTTATAGCATTGATGTTTTTTGTAAAGATACCTTCAGCTGTTATGGAGAACAGGAAGTCAACAGGTACCTTATAATCAACTGCGGCAGAGGTTTTCCACACCTGAGGCATTTTGAAATTAGGATCCACACCAGCTATTGAACTTGGTATGCTGCCATCTTCCGGGGTAACCACTGTCTGGAAACCCAGCTTTTCAATCATTTTATTAACATCGGTAATAATAGGCCCTGCAAGCAGGTCTAACCGCGGGTCACGCATTGGAAGTCCAGTGACTGGATCAAGTTTTACACTTCCATTGCTTGCAAAACTAGTCTGAACCTTCATAAGCAACTGGTTCATACCTGCATTCGAAGGCATGTTGGTGAAGAATACCAACGGCAGACGGCCGGTAAATATACCTGTTCCGCCACGGAGCACCAGTGATTTGTCGCCTTTAATATCCCAGGTAAAGCCAGCGCGGGGTGAAAGATTGATTGTAGCCTTGGGCCAGTTGCCGGTATTTATGTTGCGTCCGCCAAAGTCAAGCTCCAAAATAGCGTTGTTGGTTATAATATTATCGACAAAAGATAGATTATCAGCACGTAAGCCATAAGTCACTTTAAAATTCCGGCTAGGTGACCACTCATCCTGAAGGTATACCCCAATCTGATTGAATTTAACAGCATTTGAAGGTACGAGTTCCCCGTTGGCACCATAAGTCAGAGCAAAGTCGACCGGAGCAGCCTGGTTAAGGAAATCAGTCAGGCTTGCATAGCGATAATAACCTGTGCCGCTACGCATATAATTATTGTCAGCCATTTGATATTCGTAGCTGATCCCTGCTGTTAACTTGTGAGCATCAAGATAATAGGTAAAGTTGTCGGTAGCAGTAAAAATTTTGTTTTTTACTCCATTATTCCAGGTAAACAATTCGTATCCGGCAGAAATATAGGGATCCAGCGCAGCAGCTCCTGTAGCAATATCACCACTCATAATATCAATGAATGGAAATGGAGTTGAAGTCGATCCGCGAACATCCTGAATATCGGAGTATGTGAATAAGAATTGATTGGATATCTTATCAGAGATCCGGCTGTTTAATTCTGCTGAACCGGAATTAACAATATTATCCTGTGAATACATCGAATTAGCATAAGACATGGAATATTCGCTGACACGATTTTTCTTACTGTCACGATAGGCACCGTCAGTTGAGTTTCCATTAGGTGGATTCCAGCCAGTATTTTTCGTGTGATTGAAACGCATGCTTAATTTGTTGGCATCGTTAATGTTATAGTCCAGGCGGACGAGATACTTAAGGTTTGTCACGTCGGCCGGGAAATCTTTATACGAACCTGTTTCGTAGCCGTAAGTATTTTTCAGATGATCAGATACTGTCTTCAAATCGGCTTCAGTAGTACGTGAAATGGTTTGCAAGTCAGTTATACCATCGGTTGAGGCACGCCAGCGTATAACCTGCCGCGGGGTTTTCTCGTATTCAACGTTCCCAAAAATAAATAGCTTGTTTTTTATGATCGGAGCGCCCAGTGTAAAACCATAAACGGCGTTTGATTCCTTGGCACGGTCGCCAAAATCTTTTTTACCAATATTATTACCCCGCATCTCCTGGTTTGTCTGATAGGTATAAACGGTGGCTTTAACAGTATTTGTTCCCGATTTGGTAATGGCATTTATACCACCACCAATGAAGTTGGTTTGCCTGACATCGAAAGGAGCAATTACAACCTGCACCTCTTCGATAGCATCCAGTGAAATAGGATTTCCGCCACCGGGTAAGCTGCTGCTCAACCCAAAGTTGTTGTTGAAATTGGCGCCATCTACAGTGAAGTTAGTGGATCGTCCGTCACCACCGGAAAAACTCATTCCATTGTTATAAGGAGAAACACGTGCCATGTCGTTAATGCTGCGACTAATGGTTGGCAGGGTGAGCATTTGTTCTCTCGAAATGTTAGTGGTAGCACCGGTTTTTGTAGTATTGAACTTTGAAGGTTTGTCACCAACAACCACTATCTCAGTTACTTCAGTAACAGATGAAGAGAGATTTGTGTTGAGGTTAAGTGTTTCTCCAAGAAAAAGTGTAATGTCAGTATAGTCAACGGTTTTGTAACCGATGAAACTCACACTTACCTTGTAAGGACCACCAGGGCGCATCCCCTGAAGTGAATACATTCCAAGGTTGTTGGTGGTAGCACCATACAGCGTGCCTGACGGCAGGTGAGTAGCTACAACTGTTGCACCTGGCAATGACTGACCATCATCCTCAGTCACTTTTCCGCTGAGTGAAGAAGTTGTCACCTGTGCCATCAGAGCGACAGACCCCAGGAACAGAGACAACAGAATGAAAGTAAACTTTAGTTTTCGCATAATTTAAGGGGAGTTAAAAGGTTTATAGTTTTTTAATTTTTATAAGTTATTGTATTTTAGATGATTAGGATCAGATGACAATCTCTCTGAGGCAGAAGGTTAAATTACATTTACGGTCTGAGATAGTCGGCATTGACATTTTGTAATTATTAACAAGTTTTTAACGTGTTTTGAATAAGTTATCGTCTATTTGTCTTTTGTAATATTTTTTATGAATCATGTCATTAATATCTTTATTATCTGATATTTACTAACTAGCAACAACACCTTCCCCTGTAAATAAGAGCTCCCAGGATAGGCACTTTTCAACATTAGCAGAGAAAGTTACAAAATTGTTGAAAGAAACCACTCATCTACTTGCATTAATATCTCCGGCCATCAAGAATTTCCGGCCCCTTACACTCTTTGGGATTTTCATTTTCCGGGAATTGTTCTTCATAAGGTAATAAACTCCTAGTTTTGTATGAATTAAATCCTTGTATCAATGATACGTCTGATCGCCCTCTTCATATCGATCGCGCTGCAAATAGCCGCTGCCGGCATAGCGCTGAGATTTATGAGAATCACAAGATACCGTCTCTCGTGGATCCTCCTCTCAGCCTCATTCGTTCTGATGGCAGTACGAACACTGATGCAGCTCATTATGTACTTCCATGGCAAGCCCTCATTTGAACTCATGATGATAGATGAATGGATGAACGTGCTTATATCAGTGATGATAATTACTGGTGTGGTGCTGATCAGGGAGCTATTTTACTCACTGAAAAGAGCAGAAATAGACAGAGCCAGATCGGAGAGAAGACTTCTGAATGCTATTATCAATACCGAGGAGACGGAAAAAAAGCGATTTGCAAATGATCTCCATGATGGGCTGGGGCCGCTGCTGTCAACCGTCAAGATGTCTCTCTCGGCATTGAACACCAGGGTTACTGACCCGGTCGGAAAGGATATACTTAATAACACCAGCCACGTTGTAAATGAGGCTCTCAATACTATCAAGGAGATATCAAACAACATGAGCCCGCACGTCCTGACCAACCTGGGTGTGGCCAGCGCCATCAGTGCCTTTGCAGCAAAAGTGAATACAACCCGGAGCATTATCATAGACTTCAGGACTAACATGGAGGGGGAACGGTTCGAGACTGACAAGGAGGTGGTTATCTACAGGGTTGCCTGTGAGCTTATCAATAACGGTATGAAGCACTCCGGAGCATCGAAGATTGAGATGGAACTTCACCGGCACCAAAAAATCATTACCTTGCAATATCTTGACAACGGCCGCGGGTTTGACATGGAAAAAATCTCGTCGGAAGAGGCGGTGGGAATGGGAATACCAAATATCGAGACCAGGGTGAGATCCGTTGACGGAGTCTTTGTCATAGAGAGTGCAAAGGGCAAGGGGACAAGTGCCCTGATCAGGGTGAACCAGTAGTGGCAGGGAGCGTGGAGCAAGGGGCATGGAGCAGTCAGCAGCCGGCAGTCAGCGGTCGGCAGTCGGCAGTCAGCGGTCGGCGGTCGGCGGTCGGCAGTCAGCAGTCAGCAGTCAGCAGTCAGCAGCCGCCAGCCGGCAGGAAGAAGAACGGAATAAAAATTAACACAAATTGCCCGTAGGAGATAAAATATTGTAACCATGGACAAGATCAGGATCGCACTGGCTGATGATCATCAGCTCTTCCGTAACGGATTGAAAATCCTTCTCAACGGATATAATGAATTCGAAATAGTAGCCGAAGCCTCAAACGGCGCTGAACTGCTGAAAATCCTTGAAAACTGTCCGGCTGATATCGTCCTCATGGATATCAGCATGCCCGAAATGAACGGTTCTGAGGCTACATCACACATCACCCGCCTGATGCCGTCAACCTCCGTCATCGCCCTGTCAATGTACGGCGAGGAGGAGTATTACTACCGTATGGTTGAGGCGGGGGCCAAAGGATTCATCCTGAAAGATTCTGACATCTCAGATGTCTTTGACGCCATCATTGCAGTCCATAAGGGCGGTAACTATTTCTCCCAGGAACTACTATATCATGTTATCAATAGAATAAAAAACCGGAAGCAGGAGGAAAAGAGCTCCAGCCTCTCAAAACGCGAGAAGGAGATACTACTGAAAATATGCGAGGGTCTCTCGAACAACGAGATAGCCAACGCCCTCTTTATCAGCAAGCGCACCGTAGACAAACACCGCGCTAACCTGCTGTCAAAATCAGGGTCGAGAAACACCGCAAGCCTTATCCTTTACGCAATAAAAAACAGACTCATAGAGATCTGACATGAGCGACAAGGCTGCGCTGGGACACAGGGGCGAAGAGATAGCTGCCGGTTACCTCTGCCGGAAGGGTTATCTCATCCGCGACAGGAACTGGAGATCAGGACGTACTGAGATTGATATCGTCGCTGAAAACAATAAATACATCGTCTTTGTCGAGGTCAAGACACGCTCATCCGACTACAGCGTTCATCCCTCAGAGGCGGTAAATGTTCCAAAACAGCGCACAATAATCAACGCAGCATCAAATTACATAAACCGGTATGAGATCACCAAAGAGGCCAGGTTTGACATAGTAACACTCATCAGCAGTGAAGCAGGGTACCATATCGACCATATTGAGAACGCCTATTACCCTACCATGTGAATCCGGCACTAACCCGCCTCAGGCACAGATGAAACAGTCCGGACAACCGCCCGGCATCTCTTCTGTTCAAAAACATTTTCCCTTTCAGATTATTTAAATAAATTTGAACTGTACAGAAAAACCTATTAAAAAATCTTAATAATGATGAAAAAAACATTGTCTCTTCTTGTTGCAGTGTTATTTGCACTGACATCACTTCAGGGCCAGAAGGCTAAGAAACCAGCAGCAGCCGAGCCTGAAGGCTACAAGTTCACCACTGTTGTATCTCTCCCGGCAACGCCGGTAAAGAATCAGTCGGCCACCGGCACATGCTGGTGCTTCGCCACAACCTCATTCTTTGAGTCCGAGCTTCTGCGCATGGGCAAGGGTGAGTATGACCTCTCAGAAATGTTCGTTGTAAGAAAAACATACGAGAACAGAATTAAGGACAACTATCTGCGCAGGGGTCAGGGTAACCTCGGTGAAGGGAGCCTCGCTCCTTCATGGGTCAGGGTCTTCAATGAAGACGGATTGATGCCTCAGGAAGCATATTCAGGAATCAGCTATGACTCACCGACACACAACCACCGTGAATTGCAGGCATATATTGATGCCGTCACACCCGTGGCTGTCAAAATGAAAAATCTTAGCAAGGAATCGGAAGAGGTAACCAATGCGATACTCGACATCTATCTTGGAGCAGTTCCTGAAACATTCACCTACAAGGGCAAGAGCTATACACCAAAAACATTTGCTGCCAGCCTCGGACTCAATATGAATGACTATGTCAGTATCACCTCTTTTACACATTTTCCTTTTTATACGGAAGGATTGCTCGAGGTACCTGATAACTGGGAGATGAACCGCTTCTGGAATGTCCCTATTAACGAGCTCATCGAGGTCATGGACTACGCACTTAATAACGGATACACCGTTGACTGGGATGGCGATGTGAGCGAAAGAGGAATGTCGCACGCCAAGGGAGTGGCTGTCAATCCTGACCTGAGCAAAGCAGATATCTTCGGAATAACTGACAGGGCAAGGTTTGAAAGCTTGACGGCTGACCGCACGCCTGTCCCCGGTATTGACAAACCCTTTCCTGAGATAAATGTCACACAAGACATACGCCAGAAAGGTTATGAGACATTCGTCACCACCGATGATCACCTGATGCATATCACCGGTATCGTGAAAGACCAGAACGGCACCAAATACTATATCACAAAGAACTCATGGGGTACTGAAAGAAATCCTTTTGGAGGTTACCTCAACATGTCAGAGAGCTTCATCAAGGCAAAGACCATATTCATTATGGTACATAAAGATGCTATACCATCTGCAATTAAAACAAAACTAGGCTTATAAAAATCAGCCCGTTTTATCCTTTTATACTGGAAGCTTCCCCGCAAGGGGGAGCTTCTTTGTTTTGTGAGATACAACTGGTGATCAGATGGCGGGAAAGATCAGTATATAAACTCCCGCCTTAGGTTGAGAGATGGATAGTAAAAAAAGTAAAAGAGTGAAAAAAACACAAACAAATTCTGACCCAGCTGCTCTTCCAGAGAGTTGTTGCCTAAGAAGTTGATAGCAAAAACAATAATAAACAGACCAAACATAAAATGTTTATAGGCTCCGGTTCTGATAACTACATAGGAGTATAACACAAGAAATATTATTAACCCTGCTAATCCCTCGGTAAGCAGTAAATACAAATATTGACTGTGGGGTTTCATGTTTAATCCTGACAAGGGTGACCCGGTTTGTTTAAACCCATATTCAACAGCATGCACTATACTACCGGTACCCCAGCCGAACACCGGTTTCGTTTTAAATGCCAGCCACGACGCCCGCCACAGATCTATTCTCTTCGTCAGAGACCCCCAGGAAACATCTTTATGCGAACTCTTATCATATATATAAAGACCCATCATCTCTTCATAAACCCTGATATAGAATCCTGGTCGTTTGAGATTCAGATAGTTTACCGTACCCTCCTCAACTGCGCGTATTTCGTTGTCAGAAAGCAACGTTAAATCATGTTTGTCTTTTCTGAGTCCTTTTGAAGAGAGGTACCGGTACAGTGTATATCTTAATGGATTATCGGACAAATCATTGCCCTCATAATCCAGTTGGCTTCTTTCATTCCATGCCTCTTTCAGTTCCTCATCGGCCAGATAGATATAAACGAGATGTCCGTTCTCCCTTAAGATGTCGATAGTATCATGAAAGTAAGGATTACCCTGTTCCGTAAATTTTTCCAGCGTGTGAAAATCTGTTTCAACCTCAGAGTGAGTTTGTTTATAAATGTTTATCATTGGCCACACTGCAAGCCCCGATACAAGCATTAATAAAAGCACCAGTGAAATTTTGGCAATGACATTTTTTAGTCTGACAACCAACAGTATGATTACAAAAGCCATTACCCCTATAAATGATACTACACCTGAAAATGCCCTCATATAGAAAAGAAAGAATATCAGCCAGACGGAGATGGTCAGGCCTGCAAGGATGAAAAGCTTATTGCTGCTGACCTGTCTTATCAGAAGAGGCAGTTGAAAAGCTGCAATAATCAACATCATACCAAAATAAATGCTTGGGATAAAGGGAGATGTCTGACGGTATGGGATACCCGGTTGGCCTGATCTTAAGATCAGCCCGATAACTGAAACTACCACAACCGATGAAATAAAGGACAGCAACAATAGCCTGATTTCTTTAGCATTCAGCATCGGTGAGGTAACAATTATAAGGGGTAAGAAAAGTGTAGGTAATTTATGGAGCAGATCATGGTTAATAGCATATCCCAGATCTTCAGACCATAGCAATCCTACTACATACAATAAATAAATAAGTGTAAAGGCAACGGCAGGCCGACAGGCAATGAACCTCCCCAACTTCTGTCTGAAGTCGGCCTCAGCCAGCCAGTTAGCAGCAATAATCATAAGGCTTATGGTCATCATAAAGCGGGATGCCGGCAGGGAAATTACAAACAGGCATAAAGAGGCAAGGTATACCCGCGAATGAATTGACTGTCTTGTTAAGTTGACCCTAGTAATCATTATGAATCAAATTTCCCCTGTGGCTCGTATATCTATTGCCTCCTGGGTTGTGACACTGGCCAGAGTTACAGAATTGATCTGAATCTTTCCGGAATTCTGATGACCGGCTTCTCTCTAAGAATTCCGGGTTTATTAATAGCATATAACGGACGAAAAAAGCTTTGCCTCATCCTTGCACGCTTCAGAAAACTCTCATCATCAATAGCGCTACTATTTATTATGAGATCAAAAAGCTCATATCGCCTGCCAAGATGTTCCTGCCATCCAGCCGCCAATAATGTCTGGTCACCGGTCTTCGCCCTTGATATCTCAAAATCGGCCATCCCAAAATGAAAAAGATACAAATCCGGATCAATATGGAAGTTCCTTCCTTTAACCCGGTGAAACCCCGATCCCCAGGTAAGAGGTCTCGTAGCAACAACAGCTTTGGTATACCTTGCCGATACATGAGCAAAGCTCCTTTGCTCAAGGAAAGGCCTGGCCGGATCGATCGGCTGCTCAAGGTTGAGATGCTGCCCTACATCCAGTCCCAGTGCGGAAAGAGAGGCCGATCTGAACGGTTTCTGAAAAAACTCGACAAAGGTCTGCTGCAAATCGGGATCAATGACCAGATACTCATCAATGTCATGGGCAATAACAATATCATATCGGTGAAACAGTGATCGTGCAAAGTACGAAATCAACCTTGCACGACTTCTGTCTCCCTTGGACCTGCTTAAGCGGCGTTGTGGCAATCTGATGACGTTTATATGCCCGGACCCGTCGGGAATGGTCTGATCAAGCCCGTCAAGTATAAGGAAGAGGTTTTCCTGTCCAACCTGTTTGCTATAATAATTGATCCATTTCTTAATAAAGAAACTATCGTTCCTTACCATGGAAATTACTCCTATTTTTGGGGGGGTACTACCGGCCATGGATATCAGGCAATTTTAGGTTAAAATTGCACAAAAATATTAAAAGCAATACATTTACCATAAAACAATGCCAGTGAACGTCCATTCCGGGGTCAGCTATCCAATAGATGCAGTCATCTTATGGGTAGATGGTAACGATCCGGTACTGACAGAAAAAAGGAATCTTTACCTGAAACAGGAGAGAAAATCCGTCAGCAACCCCGGAGCGCATCCTTCGCGCTTTGCATCATCAAACGAGATCAGTTACTGTGTTCTATCAATTTTAACTTTTGCCCCTTTTATAAGAAATATATTTATAGTCACCGATGAGCAGGACCCGAATCTCTACGGTGAGGTCAGGAATCTTTTCCCCAAAAGAGACGGCATTCTTAAAATTGTAGATCACAAAGAGATTTTCCGGGGGTACGAACAGTATCTGCCCAGTTTTAACAGCTCATCAATACAATCACTGATATGGAGAATAGAGGGCCTTTCAGAAAACTTCATTTACTTCAATGATGATGTATTCCTGATCAGAAAAGCCACCCCGGAAGACTGGTTTATCAATAACAGACCTGTTCTCAGGGGTAAATGGCTCCTGCCACCTCTTCGAAAAATCATCGGCCACTACATCAAGACAGTGATAAATAGAAAGCTTCGGAAGAATCCTGATTATCAGCCAAAGATTTCATTTTATATCCGGCAATGGGAAACTGCATCTCTAATCGGGTTTAAAGCAAGGTACTTTTTTCACTGCCACTCACCTCACCCGATGAGTAAAAGCAGGCTTGAGAACTATTTCTCCGAAAAGAGGGAGCTGCTTGAAAAGAATATATCATACAAGTTCCGAAACCATAATCAGTTCATCATCACATCGCTGGCTAATCATCTCGAGATCAGGGATGGGAACAGGCAATTATCAAAGCTCAACAGGGAATATATACATCCTTACTATTCCGATAATCGTTTAAAAAAGAAAATAATAAATTGTGAAACAAATTCTGAGATCAAATCTGTTTGTGTTCAGAGCCTTGAACTGCTAAGCCCCCCCATACAACAAATGATAATAAGCTGTATGGACAGGATTTTAAACCTACAGATACACAAATAGTTACATTGGCTCTGTATTGGAACTGCTTTTAAAATTAAAAGTGAGGGGAACGGCAGAGGTAAGGCAGGTAAGATATAACACTTGTATCCAATAAGCGAAAACAATGATTGAAAATAACATATCTGCCATTAACTACCCGATTGATGCGGTGATTGCCTGGGTTGACGGTGATGATCCGCTACTGGCTGCAAAGAGAAACAGCTACCTGAAGGGCGACAGTACAAATATCAGCTCAGGAGCTCATTCAACCCGCTTTGCTTCATCAAATGAGATCAGATATTGTCTCCTGTCAATTCTCAGGTTTGCCCCTTTCGTACGAAATATCTTTATTGTTACTGATGGGCAGGATCCTGATCTTTACGGAGACATTCAGAAATGGTTCCCTGAGAGGCTGAAATCTATAAGAATTGTTGATCACAAAGAAATTTTTGAGGGATTCGAAGATTATTTGCCAACGTTCAACAGCATCTCTATCGGAAATATGATCTGGAGGATCAAGGGCCTCTCTGATAACTTTGTCTATTTCAATGATGACACCTTCCTGATAAGGAGTATGAAACCTGAAGAGTGGTTTGTTGACGGCAGGCCTGTAATACGAGGAAGGTGGGCAGCTGCACCAACTCCAAGGGTTATCTGGAACAAACTCAGGATTTTGTTCAACAGGCGTCTTCTCGGCAGAACTGATTTTAACCCGAGGGCTTCCTTTCATCTGGGTCAGTGGAATTCTGCTGTACTGCTCGGATATAGATTCAGATATTTCACAACCAGTCATACCCCACACACGGTTAACCGGATGCTGATTGAAGATTATTTCGGCAAAAACAGTTCCCTGCTTAAAAAGAATATTTCATTCCGTTTCCGTGATCATTCACAGTTTACCTTTATCTCACTGTCAAATCATCTGCAGCTGCTTGATGGTAACAGGCAGATTGCAAAACCGGAGGTGGCGTATCTGAAGCCATTTAGTCGTCCTGATAACTATATTGACAATAAGATCCGCCTCTGCGAGAATAATCCCGCCATCAAATTCATGTGCGTCCAGAGCCTGGATATGTGCGGCAAAGAAGATCAGGAGAAAATCTATGGCTGGCTTGACAGGATACTGAAGCTACAATAAGCAATTCTAATACTGTTTAGCAAGCTTGAGAAAATACTGCAGCTGCAATAAACTATTCTCATAAGTGTAATACCTGTTATGCCTCCCTCGCTTTAGGCTATTCTCAGAAGGAAGATGACTGTTATGCCTCTCTCGCTTTAAGCTATTCTCAGAAGGAAGATGACTGAAATGCTGCCCTCGCTTTTAAGCCGTCCTCATAAAGGAAATGCATGATATGCCTGCATCGCATTATGGTCGTACGTTGTCATCTTAAATGATAGCATATATTAAAGTTTGCTGCGATCTCACTAATTTGATCATCCGGTTTGGAATATCAAAATCCAAATAAATGACTTCCTATTTTATCATCCGTACTTGTGGGAGGCGGGGGTGATCAATTCTTTTTTGTGAATTAATCAGTCAAAAGGCTGCACCCTCTTATATCTGAATTATCATACCTGCCCAATACTTCAAAGAGGTTGTGGTGATGCATGCGGCCCAGGTCAGCGGTGGCAATGAAAGAGCATGACCAGATGTTGGCAAGGTCAATAACGCTTATGCCCCCAGCGGCACCGGTCTCAGACGAATGTGACATCGGGTCATGACTGTCGCGCACCAGCACCCTCATCCACGGAGGAGCGGTAAACAGACCATCTCCCTTTGAGTAAGCCTGGCTGAGCAGCTCCGTCATTCCGTACTCAGAGTGCACTGATGAGACACCAAAGGCTCCCTTTATTATCTCATGCACCTCATCCCTGATCATCTCCCGTCTCCTTCCTTTCATTCCGCCTGTCTCCATGATGATCACATCATGCAAGTCAGCAGGGTTCCTCTCCGCAAGATCAAGCAGTGCAAATGTCACCCCTATGATCATGACCTGCAGTCCTGCCTCCCTTGCTCTCTCAATAGCCTTGAAGAGTGCTTCGTAGTCATCAAGGAAAAATCCACCGTGGTCATGACCTGACAATTTCATCAGTCTGTTGACCATATAAATGAGTGATGAGCCCTCCCGCTCCAGGTATGAAGGAAGAAGTCCCATGATAGCATACCGTGCTGGATCGCCATAGAAGATGCGGAATGCCCGTTCAAGGCCCGCATCATACAGACTCATATCTCCCACGGCATGACGGCTCTGTCTCATGCCTGCCGTGCCACTGCTGAGGAAGATCTTTTCCGCCTCACGGTCGCCGGTCATTACTATATGTTCCCTGAAAAAGGATATAGGCATGAAGGGAATGGAAAGGATATTATCAACCTTGCTGATGTCAATGCCCAGCAGATCAATATATTCACGATAGAGAGGGCAGCCGTTGGCCTGCAAACGAAAGATCTCCATGGCTGTCTCCTGAAACATGCTGGCGTCAGTGACTCTGAAGATCTTATCCGTTAATATTGTTTTCATAACTACTATGGAAACGTAGCCGTCCCGTCGGGCTGCCAGACCCACTCCAGCTTACAGGAGGCAAAAACAGGATTGTCAGCTGTATTAATGACAACCTCAATGATCCTGAGCTTGGCGAATTTAAAATCGCGTGTCTTCACAATCCATATCTGGTTTGCCTCAAGAGGAGCTGCCAGATCAACATATGAGACTGACCCAACGGTTTTCAATGCATCAAAAGCCTTTTTAGCGTCACCGGCCGACCCATAGGTGCCCATGAGTGCAAAGGATGGTTTAAGGGTGTTGACAGTAAGGAATGCCACCACCGGTCCACCGGTTGATACAGCCCCTGCCATCAGTGAAATATCAGCCCTGTACTGGTCAGGAAGGGTCGGCACTGCCTTTGCCTCGTCAAATGATAGTCCTAGTGCATAATAATATGAGTCTGCACTAAAGAGCTCATTGGTCAGGGTAATCGTACCCGAGACCTTCTGCTGATCCTTCTTTTCACAGCCTGCAAGCATGAGCATGACAGCAAGTGACGGTATGAGCCACAGCTTCATTATTCTCCCCTGATAGCGGTTATGCCGGGGAGCTTTCTGCCCTCCATGTATTCAAGCATGGCACCTCCGCCCGTTGAGACATAGCTCACCTTGTCAGCCAGCCCATTCTTGTTTATGGCTGCCACTGAGTCGCCGCCGCCGATAAGAGAAAATGCCCCCTTCTCTGTAGCCTTTGCCACAGCCTTTGCTATGGCGGTGGTGCCGGCAGCAAACTTATCCATCTCAAAGACACCCATAGGTCCATTCCAGAGTATCGTCTTCGAATTCATTATGACCTTCTCAAACAATATGATACTCTCCGGGCCGATGTCAAGACCCATCCAGCCATCATTAACTTCGTCAATGGCAGATATATATGTGCCTGCACCAGCATCAAATTTATCAGCATTGATTCCGTCAACCGGAAAGATCAGGTTGACACCTTTTACTTTTGCCTTTTCTATGATATCCCTGGCGAGGTCAAGTTTATCATCCTCGCAGAGAGAATTACCTATCTTTCCTCCCCGGGCCTTGATGAAGGTATAGGTCATACCGCCGCCTATAATCAGATTATCAACCCTGTCAAGCAGGTTCTCTATGATAGGGATCTTGTCTGACACCTTCGCTCCTCCCATGACGGCAGTAAATGGTTTCTGCGCACTCCTGAGAACCTTGTCCATTGCTGCCAGCTCACTGTTGATCAGGAATCCGAACATCCGTTTTTCCTCAGGGAAGAAACCGGCTATCACTGCCGTGGTGGCATGTGCCCTGTGTGCAGTGCCAAATGCATCGTTAACATATACGTCAGCATAGGTTGACAGTCTCTCTGCCATCTTCTTCTGCTTCACCTTCATGTCAGCCTTGGCAGCTTTCTTCTCTTCCTCTGTAACCCCGTCCGGCAGCACAGGCTTACCCTCCTCCTCAGGATAGAACCTGACATTCTCAAGCATCATCACCTCTCCGGGCTTGAGCGCCTTAGCCATTGCTGCTGCCTCTGTGCCAAGAGCATCAGGGGCAAATGCAACCTTTATACCGAGATACTTTTCCAGAACAGGCAGTACAGGCTTCAGTGAATATTTCTCCATCACTCCTTCCGGCCGTCCTAGGTGAGACATAATAATGGCAGATCCTCCGTCACTAATAATCTTCCTTATTGTCTTCAGTGCACCGCGTATGCGGGTGTCATCAGTCACCTCACGGGTCTGTTTGTCAAGCGGAACATTAAAGTCAACCCTTACTATTGCTTTCAGTCCCTTAAAATTGAAACTATCAATCGTTTTCATAGTCTATACTTATTTAACTCCAACATCTGTGGAAGTACAAAGTTAATGAATTTCAAAAACTTTTTCAGAGCCAGCTTCTTATATAGCCCGGAAGTCCGGTCACGATGATGCCCCTTGCCACCAGCCCTCAGCCCTCAGCCCTCAGTCTTCAGTCTTCAGTCTTCAGTCTTCAGTCTTCAGTCTTCAGTCTTCAGTCCCTGCCGGCCGCTGACTGCTGACTGCCGACTGCTGACTGCTGACCGCTGACTGCTGACCGCTGACTGCTGACTGCTGACTGCCGACTGCCGACTGC
>CAYQNT010000025.1:26880-27577 GCA_964418865.1 uncultured Rikenella sp. | reverse complement strand
CCATTAAAGAGATGTCCGGGAATAAGTGATCAGAGCCTCCAGGGTTGAAATGTTATCAGAGCCGGCCGGCTTCAATCTCCTTTATAACCTGCTCAATCAGATAATCCTCTCCCGCCGGATCATATGATGTCTTCAGGTTTGTCCCGAAGATCCATGCTACACTCTGCCAGAATGCAGCCGAGACATTACCCCGGTATTGCTTTATGAGATCGTAGGATGTGTTCTGTGTTTCACGGTCAATCAGCTTGATAAGTATCTTCCCCTGGGTGAAGGTCATCTTCCGCATATCACCCTCATAGGTAGCCAAAAGCTCTTTCTGATACTGCTGGAGGAAATTGCGCCTGGATTTATCGTCAGGCAAAGTCTCAAGAAGCCTGTTGATGCGCCCAAGCTCATCCCTGACAATCTGGGAATAAGGGTAAACACGGCGAATATTATAAATCAGTCTGGTATGCCTGCGATAATCAAATCTCACCCCCCTTGGCATCTTCCCGACCACGGTTACCTCATCAAGTTCAATATAGGCATATGTCTGGCCGTCAAAAGTGGCTGTCGGCAGTACATGAAGTATGCTGAGCACTGTGTCAGGGACAACAGTACTTTTCTTCTGCCCGTGACAGGCAATAACAAAAGTCGTAAAAAACAGTATGGCCAAAAACCTTTTCATATTCCCCTGCAAATTTAACCAATTGTCGTG
>CAYQNT010000025.1:14737-26838 GCA_964418865.1 uncultured Rikenella sp. | reverse complement strand
CAAAGGTTTAATGTTGTAACAAAACTGAGGAATGTCATTTTGTGCCGCATGCAAAAAATTATCTTTGAGAATATATGACATCAGAGCCCGGTATTGAGGAACTAGAGGATGAAACAGCATACGAGAAGGTACTTACGCTGCCTTATAGTGACATTGCACCTTTCGTTATTGGGCACCTTGGAAAACCAAGCCTGCCCATGATAATCACATGGGTAATGGTGGCATCAGCACTGCTTTTATCTGTTTGGTTTTGGCCGGGACTAAGATTTCATTCCGATAATCCTCAAATCATCATGGGGCTGGCAACCGGACTTATCTTCATTCCGCTTCTTCTCATTCCTGTTCATGAGGGTGCACACCTGATACCGTTTCATCTTTCCGGTGCCAGGGATATACGCGTTGGAGCCGATCTGAAGCAAGGAATAATATATGTTACGGCTCATCGCTTTGTAGCCGGCCGGAGACTCTTTTCCATTGTTGCTCTTACACCGTTCCTGCTTATCAGCTCAGGCCTGATTGCTGCAATATTTCTTTGTCCGCCATGGTGGCAATGGGTACTATCGATGACGCTGCTGGCACACACCACAATGTGTGCGGGTGACGCTGCCATGCTTGGGTTCATCAGCAGCTTAAGAAACAGAAAGGTTTACACCTGGGATGATGCAGACAGGAGAGAAGCTTATTTCTATGCATCATTACACCCAGGAGGAAATTAATAATATCTCGATGAGGGTGTAATTAATTTCGATATTTTAGCCGCACAAAACTACCTGAATGAGCAGCTTTTCTACAACCATTAAAAAATTCCCGACTATTTTCTGGGTCGCCAACGTCTTAGAGCTTTTTGAAAGATGGGGCTGGTACGCATTCTATAACGGGTTCTTTGCACTCTACCTGACAGCCGCACGGGAGGATGGCGCCCTGGGATTCTCTAATGTGGAAAAGGGGACAATTATGGGTACCGGATCAATGATCCTCTATTTTCTTCCTGTTATTACCGGTGCAATTGCTGATAGGGTGGGCTACAAAAAAGTGCTTGTGGTATCATTCCTTACCTATATTCTCTCATATTTCATGCTTAGCAGGTTTGAATCCTTCGGAGGGATATTTGCGGCATTCATCCTGCTGGCTGTTGCAGGAGCGCTATTCAAACCCCTGATTTCCGGTACCGTTGCCAGGGTAACTGACAAGGAGACAGCATCACTGGGCTTCGGCATTTTCTACATGGTGGTAAACATAGGCGGATTCATCGGCCCATTCGTTGCAAGCCTGATCTACAAGCATAGCTGGGATATGGTTTTTTATATGTCAATGAGCGCCATGGCCCTTAACCTTTTGCTTACAGGCCTGCTCTTTAAGGAACCGGCGGTGGTGGCGAGCGGTAACACATTCCTTCAGAACATCGGTATTGCATTCAAAAATATCGGGGTAACACTGACTAACTGGCGTTTCCTTGTTTTCCTGCTTATCATCGGCGTTTTCTGGACTGCCTATAACCAGCTTTATTATTCATTCCCTGTTTTCCTTGATTCATGGGTAAACCTTGACAAAATGTCGGTCTCTCTCGGCCTGAAACCGGGAACCATCACTACGGTGACCATATCAAGCCTCGCATCTCTTTTTATTATACTGTTCCAGCTTATCATTTCATCAGTTACCGCAAAAGTCAGACCTCTGAACAGCATTATGACGGGAATATTTATCCTTGCTTTCGGCCTGGGGATGATGTTTGCAAACCTTAACCCCTGGATTATCGTTCTGGGAGTGCTTATCTTCGGCATCGGAGAGATGGCCTCATCACCAAAGATTCAGGAGTATCTTGGCGGCATTGCCCCTCCTGACAGGAAGGCGCTCTATATGGGTACGTCATTCCTTCCTATAGCACTGGGACATATGGGTGCCGGATGGTTATCAGGGAAACCATTTGAGGTGAGGGCTGACAAGCTGTTCCTGCTGCAAAAGGCAGTGGCTGAGAAGAGCCTGGATATTCCGGAGCTCTCGGGCACGTTTACCCGTACTGATTACTTCAACAGGGCTCAGGAGCTGTTAGGTATGGATAACGCACAGTTGACCAGATACCTGTGGGACACCTATCACCCGTCAAAGGTGTGGGTGCTCTATACAGCGATAGCAATTTCTGCGAGCATTCTACTTCTGGTGTATGACAGATTTATTCTCAAAGGCAAAGATGTAAGCGGCAAAAACAGTTAAAAGACCCTCAGACTCAAGACCTTCAGACTCAAGACCTTCAGACTTCAGACAAACCCAATTATGATGAAACAAAAAAACCTGCTAATCGCAATACTGATCCTGGGCACAGTGACACTCTCTGCCCAAAGAAGGGTGCTGAACGTACCGGCATTACCAGGTTATGTGACGCTGAAATGCGATTTCCACTCTCATACTGTTTTTTCTGACGGTAACGTATGGCCTACAATCAGGGTAGCAGAGGCATGGCGTGACGGTCTTGATGCCTTGGCAATTACTGACCATATTGAATACACGCCTCACAAGGCGTATATCCCTGTCGACCATAATGCATCATGGAAGATTGCAAAGTCAGCCGCCGACAACTATAACATCATCCTTGTTCACGGCACTGAGATAACACGCAGCATGCCTCCCGGTCATCTCAATGCACTATTCATCACTGATGCTGACTCTCTTAACAAGCCGGATTTCATGGAAGTCATAAAAGCGGCCATAAGTCAGGGAGCCTTCATCCAGTGGAATCACCCCGGATGGAAGAGCCAGCAGCCCGACGGCATACCCAGGATGTATCCGGTTCATGAAGAGCTAATAGCCAAAGGATGGATGCACGGGATCGAATATTACAACGATATGGAGTTTTATCCCCTTGTGATGGATATGTGTCGTGATAATAAGCTGGCTCTGATGGGCAACAGCGATATGCACAACGCTATCAGCGAAGAATTCAGCGCACCGGCATACTCACACCGGCCCATGACCCTTGTCTTTGCCAGGGAGCGGACGTCCGAATCACTCAGGGAGGCCATGTTCGCAGGTCGCACTGCCGTCTGGTACGGCGACAATCTTGCTGCATTTGAAGAGTACGCTGCTCCGCTGTTCAAGTCAGTAATAACTGCCAGCGCACCTTTTAAAGACGATGGAAAATCAATCTGGTTTGAACTTGCCAACACATCAGACATGCCAATGAAATTATCCGGCGGACCTACAGGAGCGCCGGCAGCTCTCACTGTCCCGGCTACAGGCATGGTGGTAGTAAAGGCAGACAGGAAATACCTCACAGAACCGATCACATACAACGCAGACAATATAATCACAGGCAGCAACAATGTGCTGAAGGTGGAGATAAGACCGGCCAAAAAGTAGCGTCAGTATCCGGTTCAGATCATGTGCCACTATCTCAGCGGCACCATACTGAATGAGTATTCATATTTTGTATCACGAAGGCAATATTCAGGGTGTGTTCGTGCACGCCATGAATCGTCACCGCCAACCCCCATCTGACCATAATCTATATTCACTTTTACCAGGTCACGTGGAATGACGTCAGAGAGATGCCTGTTAACTGCTTTCGCATCAGGACGGTATCCTGACAGTTTCCCCGGCGACTCAAAGTCTTCATGAAGGTAGTTCAGTGCTGCGAATGAGAAGACCGGATATCCCTCGAACCGCAGGCCCCTTCCGCTCCTGTCAGCTACCGTGAGCCATCTGGTATCAGTCTTGTAACCGTTCTCCTGAGGCCTCACATATGGAACATACTGGTCAGCCACTGAACTCTCATATAGCCCTACAAAGGCTGAGCTCTTGCGGTCAGAATAGTTTTCATGGGGCCCTCTCCCGTACCATGAGAGGTCAGTAAATATGCCCGGCATGGTCATCTGCATGCCCACACGCGGTATCTCTTCCAGGCTCATGTCTGTCTTGGTTAATTTGAACAGCACGTCAACCGTCCCTCCCGCATGAACTGTATATTCTGTCACAAGTGCCGCTATCTTTTTACCATCTACTCCCGGTATATCGAAGGAAAAACTGACAGTGGCAGTTCCCATACCCGGCTGGCCTATATGAGCCGATCTGATCACTGCCTTACTACCGGCTTCCCGCCATGGTGCATTCCTCTTTTCCATGCCATTACCGTAGTCATTGTCAGTGGGAGCCCTCCAGAAATCAGGTCGTGGACCGGAGATGATAAGTTCCTGACCAGATACACGGTATGATTTCATCACCCCTGCAGCCATATCAAAGAGAACCGAGAAACCTTCGCCGGCTACTGTAAGATCAGATGCTTCACTCTTAAGATCAAGCAGGGCAAGTCCATCCCCGGTGACCGGTTTAGCGCCAGCGAATATTGGCAGTAACATCTGTTCCGAGGCATATATATGATCCTGTGGTACTATCCCCCACTCGTCAGCCTTTGATGCGTAGAGGTTGAGATGATACTCCGTTGCAGGTTGAGGAACTATTTCGCCGTAGGGGATCTCAACCGTGGCTGAATCTCCTGGCTCAATATTAAGCTGGCCCAGATGACCTGACCTGAAAAGAACTCCGTTTGCCATTACCTCCCAGGTTAAATTAAATAACGAGAGATTGGTGAAGTCATACTTATTCTTAATGGTGATCAGCCCCTTCGACAGGTCAGAGGGTATAAACCCCACATACTGATATACCTTCTTTACCTCATCCAGTGCCGGGTGCGGAATGCGGTCAGGCCCCACAAGCCCGTTACAGCAGAAATTGCCGTCACTGGGTGAGCCCGCCTCACCGTAATCGCCCCCGTAAGCATAATAATCATCACCCTCGGCGCTGGTCTCCAGCAATCCCTGGTCAACCCAGTCCCAGATGAAGCCCCCCTGGAGTATGTCATATTTTTCGATCACATCCCAGTAGTCCTGCAGGTTGCCTGTGCTATTTCCCATTGAATGTGCATACTCACACAGTATGAGTGGACGATCATAGCCGGGTTTCCCTGCGTTGCGGCCATAATCTTCAAGAAATTCTATTCGGGCATACATGGGGCACCATATGTCAGTGTGCCTCTCGGTTGTGTGCGTCAGCTTCTCGGCTCTCTCATACTGAACGGGACGCGAATCATCTCTCGACTTAATCCATTTGTATGTATCAACAAAGTTCTGACCGTCACCGGCCTCATTGCCCAATGACCATGTTATTATTGAAGGATGGTTCTTGTCACGCTCAACCATACGCTGTGTTCTCATCATGTGCTGAGCCTGCCATTCAGGCTTATGTGCAAGGGTGACATCCGGGTTATACCCGATACCGTGCGACTCAATATTAGCCTCATCAACAAGATAAAGACCGTACTGATCACATAGCTCGTAGAATCGTTCGGGCTGCGGGTAGTGAGAGGTGCGAACAGCATTAATGTTATTCATCTTCATCAGCCTGATATCCTTGATCATCAGAGCCTCATCAATGGTATGGCCGTTTACCGCGTCATGTTCATGAAGGTTGGTACCTTTCAGATTAACAGCCTTTCCGTTGATCATGAACCGGCCTTCCTTCACTTCGGCAGAACGGAATCCGACAGGGCTGCTGACACTCTCAAGCACCCTTCCCCTGCCGTCAGCGAGGGTGAGCACCAGCGTATAAAGGGTCGGCGACTCCGCTGACCACTGTTTAACCTGGGGCACCACAGCAGTAAGCTGTGTCATGGCAAGAGAGTCAACAACTTCCACTTCCCGGGTCTCACCAAAGATCTTTGTTGTTCCGTCGTACAATCCTGCCTCCAGCCTGAGACGGGTCTGCTTCCTGTTATTGCCTGACAACTCTACTGACAGATCCATACGACCGTCAGTATAATTATTTTCAAGGGTAGCCTTTGCGAAGTAATCACGTATGTATGACGCTGGCCGGGCATGGAGCCATACTGACCGCTGTATACCGCTGACTCTGAAGAAGTCCTGACACTCAAGATAACTCCCGTCACTGTAACGGTAGACCTCCACAGCAACGGTATTCTTGCCCTTCCTCAGGAATGGGGTGATATTGAACTCCGCCGTAGTTTTACTGTCTTCACTGTATCCGGCCTGTTCACCATTCACCCATACATAAAAGGCTGAGCTGACTCCGTCAAATGTGAGGAAGACCTCTTTGTCTTTCCATCCGGAAGGAAGAGAGAATGACCGCTTATATGAACCCACCGGGTTGTATGAGTGATCAATGAATGGAGGGTTTACAGGGAAGGTATAGCGTGAGTTCACATAATAAGCTGTTCCATAACCCTCTCTCTCCCATGTTGAAGGAACGGATATATCTGGCCACTGACGGGTATCAAAGTCATCCTTGAAGAACCAGTACGGACGTTCTGATGGGGTGGCGGCGTAATTGAACTTCCACATACCATCAAGGGGAAGCACATTGACAGACTCCCTCCAACGTGCTTTCAGCGCTGATGTGTTGTCGGGGAAGCTCACCATGGTGGCATGGGGCTTAACTGTGTTCACAGCGTTAACAGCAGGATCCTCCCACTCAGGATGGTCTTTCTCTTGCCAATCCGTATTGCTATAATCATGATACCGGTGGCATGAGCTTAACACTAATGCCGCCAATGAGATGAAAACAAAAGCTCTTCGCATGACTGAATCCTTTAGGTCCAGTTCAAAAATAAGAAATAAAATGCACTTATCTCTTGATAATGAAACCTTCGCAGGCCAATAGTGGAACATCCTATACCATCATGGATGCATGACGCCGGCCAGAGCTGAGTACTACAGTGTAAAAACGGTCACGTGGCATTCCCGTTACCCGGGAATAATATCCTCCGGTCTGTTGATATTTGTGAATGCCCTTGCGGTTTTTGCTGTGCGTGGCAGGTCGTAATACCGTATTTTGACCCTGGTGTAAAAATCGATCACTGCAGGACTACCTCCATCCCTGAGGTATGTCTCAAGAGGCTCATGGATGCTACAGCTGTAGATCGAGTGCAATGGTTCCGCAAGTCCGCCGGTACTGGCTACAAGAATATCAGTTGGGTTACTAAGAAAGTCATCTGCCTGGGCCCTGATCATCTCTTCTGAAAGCCACGGCATATCTCCCCCAAATACAAACAATAGAGGAGCCGATGCTGCCTTCATTGCTGCCTCTATACCTGCCAGTGGGCCTATTCCGGGGAAATTGTCATTAACACTCATCACCCCTGGTGGCAGAGGGTCATAAGCAGGCCACCCGGCGAGAATTATCTCCCTGAAAAGAGGCTCAAGAAGAGTGATAGTGCGGCTGATGATCGGTATACCATCTATCTCTATCAAAGACTTGTTAATGCCTCCGAAACGCGAAGCTCTTCCCCCCGCAAGTATAGCCGCTGATATCTGAGGATATGGTATTTTCAAGCCAATCCGCTGATCTTCCCGTTCTCATCAATATCTATCTTTACTGCTGACGGAATCTTCGGCAGACCCGGCATACGCATGATGGACCCAGCTATAGGAACAATAAATCCGGCACCTGCAGATAGCTCAACCCTGCGTATCCGAACAGTGAAATCTCTTGGCCTGTTCCGTCTTGCCTGGTCATCAGAGAGCGACTTCTGTGTCTTTGCAATGCAGACAGCCAGATTCTCAAGCCCGAGCTCAGTTATCTTCTGCAACTGTTCCTTTGCTTCAAGGGTATATTCAACATTCCTTGCTCCGTACATGAGAGAGGTGATGGTCTCAATCTTTTTCTCCAGAGGCCATGAAAGATCATAGAGCGGAGTAAAGCAATCGGTACATGCTTCCGTGGCTTCAATGACGGCGTGGGCAAATTCAATGGCTCCCTTGCCTCCGTCAGTAAAAGCTGTGTTAACAGCAAACCTGACATTATGCTCTTCACAGTACTTTCTCAGGAGTTCTATCTCTGCATCGGTGTCTGTACCAAAACGGTTGGCGGCCACAACAGGCCTGAAACCATAATAATGCATGTTCTCAATATGCTTGTCAAGATTCTCAAACCCCTTAGCAAGAGCCTCAAGATTTTCTTTAGGCAATTCGGAGAGCTTGATGCCGCCATGATACTTAAGAGCTCTGATAGTTGCCACAATGACTACGGCATTAGTCTTTAACTTTCCAACTTGCGACTTGATATTAAAGAACTTCTCAGCGCCAAGCTCGCTGGCAAAACCGGCCTCAGTGATCACATAATCACTCAGGGATAAACCCATGCGTGTTGCCAGTATGGAATTTGTACCCTGGGCTATGTTGGCAAACGGGCCGCCATGAATAATGGCTGGGGTGCCTTCCAGAGTCTGCACCAGGTTAGGCTTGATTGCATCCTTCAGAAGGGCAGCCATGGCGCCCTGGGCACTCAGGTCACGCGCAAAGACAGGCTTGCCTGCATAAGTATAACCTATAAAGATATTGCCGAGGCGCTCCTTCAGATCGTTTATCCCCGTTGCAAGACACAGGATAGCCATAACCTCCGATGCTGCCGTGATATCAAATCCTGTCTCTCTGGGCACACCCTGTGAGGTGCCCCCAAGGCCAATCACTATATCCCTGAGAGAGCGGTCATTCATATCCATTACTCTCTTCCAGGCTATTGTTCTGGGATCAATGCCCAGATTACCCTCAGTAACCTGTATGTTATTGTCGATCATTGCTGAGAGAAGGTTGTGAGCCTTCTCTATAGCAGAGAGATCACCCGTAAAATGAAGGTTGATATCTTCCATCGGTATCACCTGTGAATACCCGCCGCCGGCAGCGCCTCCCTTCATACCGAAGACCGGGCCAAGAGAGGGTTCACGTAATACGACGGTAGCCTTCTTCCCAATAAGGTTGAGACCCTGCGCCAGCCCAATGGATGTAGTCGTCTTTCCTTCACCTGCCGGTGTGGGGGTGATAGCCGTGACCAGGATAAGCTTTGCCTTGGCTACCTTTTTATCATCAATAAGCGACAGCGGGAGCTTGGCTTTATACTTGCCGTAGAGTTCCAGATCGTCCTCCTTCAGGCCAAGTCTCTCAGCAACCGTTGAAATGTGCCTTATATCGGCACTCTGAGCAATCTCAATATCTGTTTTCATTCTATAAATAGTTGTGCGGGGTAAATTTAAACTTAATTCGTTTCCAAAATAACAATTAAATGTTGTGAAAGTTTAGTTCAACAATCGATCTCTTTTAAAATACCTCTGTAGTCGGTTGGTTTCTCCATCCTGATACGCCACGCCTGCGGATATCCGTTGTTCACTCTGCTTCCCAGGTTATTCACGAACCCGAGGGGCACACCGCGGTAAGTCAGCAGTACCCGGCCTGCCGGCATATTGCCTGGCCGCAGCTGCTCAAGCCGCAGAAAAGAAAAGGCCTCATCATATGGGAGAGCATGTTCCGGCCACGCTCCTCTCTTCTGCCTGACAGACATTGCCAGATCATGGGCCGGGACAAGAACGCTGTTCTTAACCTCCCCGATGAGAGTACCCGCCTTAATAACATTGATTCTGTCATTCAGATAATTAAACACATCGGTTTCAGTCGCCAGCGCAATGATTCTGTTATCCATCATGATAAGCCTGTTACGGTCAAAACTGGTCAGTGGCTCAGCAATGCCATAAGCTGTTGATGATGGTTTAATTGCCCCCTTCCTTGTATCGTGTTTTTTGTTGCTATGGCTTTCAATCTTTTGGGGTGTAGCGCCCTGGTTCCTGTTGCTGCGGCCTTCACCCTTTTTGATTGCAGCGTCCTGATTCCTGTTGCTGCGGCCTTCACCCTTTTTGATTGCAGCGATGAAAAAGCCATCACCCTGCACCCTGCCTGGATGAAATCCATATCCTGTTATGCTTTTATGACTGACAGGGATGATACCGCTTCCCTCCGACAGGGATACATTTAGCGGTTCGGCATCCGTACTGTCTCGTATCCATGCAATATTCTCTTCATTCTCCGCGGGATTAAATGTACAGGTAGAATAGATCATAATGCCTCCGGCTTTGAGTGAAGGCCAGGCTTCCATCACTATCCTTCGCTGCCGGTCGCTGCAAAGTCTTGTGTTCTGGACCGACCACTCCCGGGCAATAGCAGCCGAGCGGAACATGCCCTCACCCGAGCATGGTACGTCAGCAACAATAACGTCGAAAAATTCTGGTAAGGCAGCAAACCGGGCCGGATCACCCTGCGTAACAACTGTGTTCCCTATGCCCCATTTGGTAATGTTCTCAGCCAGCACAGCCGCACGTGCCCTGATTACCTCGTTAGCAACCAGTAGTCCGTCATCACCAATGAGTGTTGACAGGTGGGTACTCTTGCCCCCTGGTGCTCCGCACAGGTCAAGTACCCTGAGGCCGCTCTTACCGTCAGTCATCTGCCTGAAAAATTCACCTGCAAACATACTTGACGATTCCTGCGGATAATAGACGCCGGCATGGAGGAGCGGATCCGGAGTGTAAAGAGGCTTGCCGGGAATAAAATAACCGTCAGACTCCCATGGCACACTCTCATAACCTGTAATACCCTGATCCCACTTGCGCCGGTTCACCCTGACTGACGCCCGGGCCGGCTGACTCATTGCCTCCATAAGACCGTGCGGGTCAACGTATGATTGTTCGCCTATACGTTCAATGAATTCATCAGGGTACATAATCTTTGGGTCTGCTGACAAAGATAAACATTGGAAGCAAACAGGTAAAAAAATACCGTCCCGATGAAACGGAACGGTATCTAATAACCCCCAAAACCCAAAATGCTTAAAAATGTAAATCTAGTATGATATAAAAAAACTAAAAATACGAAGTGTATCAAATACACTATTTAATTATCCACAAATATAATAGTGATGAGGTGAGATTATGATGACTTTTCTCATGCATAACACTATTTAACATTATTTAGTCTTAAGTAATGAGTTCTCGTCCTGAGTCTCTGAGTAATTCCAGCGACCATTTGATAATCACGGCCGAACTGATCAGGGCTGCTATGGCATCAACATAGGGAAGACCCCATATCATTGCAGTGATCAGGCCCAAAATAGCTGCCACGCTGGTAATGGCATCAGCGAGCACATGAATATAGGCTGCCCTGATATTATTGTCTCGCTCCTCGTGATCATGATGAAGGAGGAAGGCGCTGAAAATATTAACTCCCAGGCCGATGAATGCAACCATAATAGCCTCCTTATATTCGATGACCCGAGGGTTGACGAACCTGCCTACCGCTCCGGCAATAATCATACCTGCAAAAATAAGCAGTATCAATCCGCTGGTGTACCCGGAAAGGGTCAACACCTTCTCTTTGTTGCCTGTGAACGCGGGATTGGCTGACAGCCTCTCTACCAACACATAGGCTGCCCAACTAAGGCCGATGGCCAGCACGTGAGAACCCATATGAATGCCGTCTGCCAGCAGGGCCATGGAACCGGTGAGCCAACCGGCAATAACCTCAACTACCATAGTCACCGCCGTGAGTATCACCACCCACCCGGTTCTTCTCTTATTCTTTTCTATTGCAGTCACGCCCAATAAACGCTGATATATGCCCGAATGTTTATTCCGCCATTTTCATTTCCCTGCCTGTCAGTCTGAGACGTGCTGTCAGCACCTGTGAATAATGGGTATCCTCCACACCTGATAGCCCGGGCTGTCTCCCTCCTACGGCCACGGTAAACCATCCGGGCTCTATCACTCTTCTATCTTTAATATTTACCATCGAGAACTGCTCAGGCTTAAGCATGAACTCCAGCCTCCGGCTCTCGCCGGCCGCAAGGCTGATCCTTCTGAATCCCTCAAGCTGCCTCAGAGGTCTTGACGTGGTACCCTTCTCATCAGTGAGATATAGCTGAACAACTTCATCTCCGGCAAGGCTTCCGGTGTTGGTCACCGTGACCTTTACAGTCACCTCGCTGCCGGCAATGATCCTCTCAGGCATCTCCAGGTCAGAATAGGCAAATGTGGTATAACTGAGCCCGTACCCAAATTGATACAGAGGTTTGCCGGTGAAATAACGGTAAGTACGACCGGTCATGGCATAATCATCGAATGGGGGAAGCTGTTCTACGGAGCTGTAATATGTCACCGGCAATCGTCCGGCGGGGTTATAGTCGCCGAAAAGAACATCTGCCACAGCACTGCCACCCTCAACACCGGGGTATCCGGCCAGAATGACAGCTGCAGCCTTCTCATCTGCAAGCTGAGA
>CAYQNT010000025.1:0-14727 GCA_964418865.1 uncultured Rikenella sp. | reverse complement strand
AGCTTGGCCAAGGTTCCGCCCTTGACAGGCTCCATCACAATGACCGGCTTGCCGGTACTTATCATTGCTTCCAGCAGCTCTTCCTGATTTGCAGGAAGGCTGAGGCTGGTGCGGTCACCTCCTGAGAAACCATCAATATGTATCCCCATCTCCTCTCCTTCAAGCCGCTGTGATAATCCAAGGACTGTGATAATAACATCCGCTCCGGAGGCTGTTTTTACGGCTTTCTCAATAAGGTTCTCACGTGGTAGCGCCCAGAGAAGCTTCATGTCTGCATCACCGCTGTAGTTCCTATAAAGAACCTCTACCAGCTTTTTCTCACCCGCCATCAGGTCAAGAGGCACCTCATTGTGAAAGGCATGATGATTGCCTTTGTATCCCATAATCGTGTCTCCGTCAACAATAATCTGATAACCTGATGAGCCCCAGGCCCCCAGAAAGTAACGTCCGGTCACCGGAGGAACAAGCCATGTTGTCCACCTAATGCTAAAATCATTGGCCGGCATCAGATAGTGAGGAGAATCATTATCCCAGTAAAAGTCGATCATGTCATCGGTTCGTGTGAAAAGCGGTTCGCCTTTCATTGACCGGTCACTGTAATATTCACCCCGCACACCCTGCTTCCCGTCAGGCGTCTCGAGATAACAGGAAGGCACTACTGTCAGGTTATGTATCCCCGGAGCCAGATCGGCTCCCTCGGCATAAAGAACCTCGGCACACCCCGCAGCCTTTTCTGTAATCCCTTTAAGCACGGTAACAGGACCCTTTGGTATACCGTTATAGTTGCCAATTAATGCCTCCCAGTTATCTGCATTGGGTCCGACCACAGCAATTGTCTTTATCTCATCTTTCAGCGGAAGTATGTTATTGCTGTTTTTCAAAAGAACTATCGATTCCCGGGCAGCCTGTCTTGCCAGTGACCTGTTATAGTCTGAGCAGTTTGCCTGATAGGGTATACTGGCGTATTCCACTATGCTGTCGGGGTCAAACATACCGAGTCTGAACCGTGCCATCATGACCCTCTTTACAGCCCTGTCAATATCACCTTCAGTTGCGAGTCCTCTTTTTACCGCTTCTGTGAGATGCATATAATCAACACCACACTCCAGATCCGTTCCCGCTTTCAATGCCATGGCAGCAGCCTCGGCCGCATCACCGGCATAACCCTGAAATTTATAAAAATCTGACACAGCCCAGCAGTCAGATACGATATATCCTTTGAACCCCCACTCATTCCGCAGAATGCCGTACAGCTCCTCACTGGCACAGGCCGGATGACCACGGAACTGGTTATAGGCGCCCATGATTGAATAGACCCCGCCCTCTTTCACAAGTGTGCGGAAGGCAGGGAGATATGTTTCGCGGAGATCCCGCTCGCTGACCAGAGCATTGAACACATGTCTGTCAGGCTCAGGGCCTGAGTGCACGGCATAATGCTTTGCCGTGGCAACAGTCTTAAGGTACTTCGGGTCAGAACCCTGCATTCCCTGCACAAACCTGAGTCCCATACGGCCAGTGAGATAAGGATCTTCACCGTAGGTTTCATGCCCTCTGCCCCATCTCGGATCTCTGAAGATGTTGATATTCGGTGACCAGAATGTGAGACCGTGATATATGTCTATGTCTCTCCTCCGCACAAATTCATGATACTTCGCCCGGGCCTCATCAGAAATGGCATTGGCCACATCAAGCATCAGCTCCTCATCCCAGCTGTTGGCAATGGTTATTGACTGAGGGAAGACCGTAGCATATCCTGCACGTGCCACTCCGTGAAGTGCCTCATTCCACCAGTTATATTCAGGTATGCCCAGTCTGGGAATGGCTGGAGCTGTATATAATAACTGCCCGGCTTTCTCCTCAAGTGTCATCAGGCTGACGAGGTTGATGACACGATCTTCAAAAGGGAGCCCTGTGTTAAGATATGCAGGAAGCTGGGCTGAAAGCGGTAACATCATTACGAAACCCACAAAGAGAGAGAATGCAAATCGTTTCATCATAATAATATCTTATATTCAGTTATAGGCCACAGTGCTAAATTACTTTACCATATCCCCATATGTTACATTTGCCCTGGCGATAAACAGTAAATATAAGAAATCAGCCTTTGCTAAGGGTAAACACTAGCTATAAATCGGGATCATAGCTATATTTACTGTAGCAAAAAGAGAAAATACTTTCGGACGAATTCTATTACAAACCATATTAAAATGTATCTATTATGAAACAATTTCCAATGAGGCTGCTTATTCTGTGGATGATAATTAGCACTCCTTTCGGAGTAAGTGCACAGTCTTCCGCTACCGATTATCAGCGTGCTGATTCAATCATCAAATTGAATGATCTTGTGTATCATCAGATTAATAATGTGAATTGGATTGATTCGTCCTACAGTTTCTGGTACCAGGTAAAAACTCGTGAAGGCTCAGTTATTCAACTGGTTGATGCGGCGAAGATGACACGCAAAACACCTTTCGACATCGAAAAACTAGTGGAGCAGCTAAACAAACAACCGGGAATAAAAACCTCCCCAAAATCATTCCAGCCTGAAAAGCTGAAGTTAAATCTGAAGGAGAATAAGATTCATTTCGAATTCTCCAGAGCTTATTGGAGCTGCAACCTGAAAAATTATTCCCTTTCCAGAGACTCAATTGTGAGACCCAGGGGCACTCCGCCTTATTGGAATGATTCTTTTGATGAATTGGGGAATAAGCCGGTCACATCGCCGGACAGTACATGGATAGCCTTTATTAAGAATTACAATGTATATGTTAGAAATGTGAAGGATAAAAAAGAGGTTCAGCTTAGTTTCGACGGTTCTCCGGGTGATTTATATTCCTCATACTTCAAGTGGTCTCCTGACTCTAAGAAGCTGGCAGTAAATAAAGTACGCAAAAACGAAGATCGGTTTATCTATTTTGTTCAGTCGTCACCGCCAACTCAGCTTCAACCTATTTTGCATAAACGCAATTACCTGAAACCTGGTGATGCTCTTCCGATAAAGCGCCCCTCATTATTCAATATCGAAACACTGGAACAGATACCCGTTAATGCACAGGCTTTTGAAGATCAGTATAATCTATCGAATCCGGTATGGAATAAAAACAGTACAGCCTTCACGTTTGAATTCAACAAGCGTGGTCATCAGGTATATCAGGTGGCTGAAGTTGATGGCACTAACGGCACTGCACGGGTAATCATAGATGAACGAAGTAAAACATTTATTGACTACAGCGGTAAAAAATTCCGGTATGACCTTGGTGAACGCGGGCAGATTATCTGGGCATCAGAACGTGATGGCTGGAACCACCTTTACTTGATAGACGTAAAAACCGGAAGCGCAATAACCCAGATTACCCGGGGAAACTGGGTAGTCAGAGAAGTGGTTAAGGTGAATGAAAAAAATAACTTCATCATTTTTAAGGCTTCGGGGATGAATGCTGACGAGGATCCATATTTTATACATTACTATAGAGTCAATTTCGACGGAACCGGCCTGCTTGATCTGACTCCTGAGAAGATGGACCATCAGGCCTCCTTTTCAGCTGACTTCAGCTATTTCACTGATACTTATTCAACTGTAACCACACCACCTGTGACAGTGCTACGCAAAACGTCAGACGGATCGGTGATCATGGAACTCGAAAAAGCTAATATCTCGGACCTGCTTGCAAAAGGATGGATCGCTCCCGAACCTTTTGTAGCGAAAGCCCGCGATGGTAAAACAGATATTTGGGGCAACATTTACAGACCCACCACTTTTGACCCTGACAAGAAATATCCGATCATTGAATATATTTATGCTGGCCCGCATAGTTCATTTGTGCAGAAGTCATTCAGGCCGACAATGAATACCTTTTCAGGTCTGGCAGAACTTGGATTCATCATTGTTCAGATAGATGGAATGGGAACCTCAAACCGATCGAAAGCTTTTCACGATATATGTCATAAAAACCTGAAAGATGCCGGTTTCCCTGACAGGATTCTCTGGATAAAAGCCGCCGCTGAAAAATACAGTTATATGGATACAACCCGCGTTGGCATATTTGGCGGGTCTGCCGGAGGTCAGAATACCTTAGCGGGCTTGCTTTTCCATCCTGAATTCTATAAAGCCGGAGCGTCGTCGTGCGGATGTCATGACAACCGCATGGATAAAATGTGGTGGAACGAACTGTGGATGGGCTATCCTATCGGCCCGCAGTATGAGGAATGTTCAAATGTGGTAAATGCACCTAAACTTCGCGGGAAGTTGTTGCTTATACTTGCCGAAATGGATGATAACGTCGATCCTGCTTCTACAATGCAGGTGGTCAATGCACTAATTAACGCAAAGAAGGACTTTGAACTGGTGATTCTTCCTAATATGAACCATAGCCTTGGAGGTGATTACGGTGAACAAAAACGCAGGGATTTTTTCGTGAAGGCTTTCTATGATCAGGCTGCTCCTGATTGGAACAGTATGAACAGATGATATCATACAGATGCAACCTTAGCCTCAGTCTCTTTCCACTCATTGAAGACCAAAGCTGATTAAGTGTCCGGGGTTTAATAAGAGCGGGGGTAGAATTAAGTTTCTACCCCCGCTTCGTATTATCCCGGCACATCTTTCCCGGATTATAACCTTAACCCGTTGAGGGTCATAATGCCACCTATTTTAAGGTAACGTCAAGGTAAACTGAATGACGACCGTATGTTTCATAAAAAGGCTTAAAAACAATACCGTCAATATTAAATTCCAGCTTCTCAGGATCACCTGATATGGACTTGCTAATATCATCTGCATGTAATGTTACCTTACGCCATTCTGTTTGTGGCTCAGTCTCCTGTGCTGCCATTAAAACTGGTCCGTAAAACAGACTGGCAATATTTTGTTGATCCATAACAGGCTCCAGATAAAACTTAAACGGCATGCGCAGCTCAACTGTATCTCCATTTTTCCATTTACGGCTTATAGTAAGATAGCTTCCAGGTACAGCATTAACTTTTTGTTCCTTACCGTTTATCTTAACAAAAAAACCTTTTGTTGCCCAACTTGGCACACGTACGTTAAGGTCAAACCTGCCTTTGCCTTTTATGGTTAACAGAGTATGATCTTCCTTTGGATAAGCTGTTGATTGTGTTATAGTTATATCCCTGTCTGTCCACTTCAATGTTGAAGGCACATATAGGTTTACATACAAAGCCTGGTTATCAGTACTTTTAAAATAAATTGAGTTTTGAAGTTTTGTACTACTTTCAAGAGCCGTACCATTGCAACAAGAAAAACCGTCCATGTTAGGGTTACCAAACTGTTTTACTGAACCGGGTCTCAAGGACACGTGATATGTATTTGCAGGTGTATTCTCCGCAACTGAGGCAAGAATGTGATTGTAAAGTCCACGCTCATAATAATCCATTAACTCTCCACTCTGATTAAAGAGAAAAAGATCACTGGTTAATTTGAGCATATTATAGGTAGCACAGGTTTCATTCTGGCCACCGGCTGAGAAACCGTTTTCATACAGTGTTGACGGTTGGGCAGTAAAGCATTCTCCATTATTAGGGTTACGTGCCCCTGCAACGCCTCCGATACTGTACATATAATCATTAGTGACCATATCCCAGAAATTATCAGCTATATGATAATATTCCGGAGCATCCGAATCACGATAAATTTCAAGTGCCCCGATAATCTGAGGTATGTGTTGGTTGGCATGCAACCCACGGAACATATCTACATTCTTAGCCAGCCCGTTAGAATGTTCAGCATCGCCATAGAATAATCTTATGTTATCAAATAACTGTGCAGCTTCAAGATAACGGGGCTCATTGGTAATACGATACAACCGTGCCAAGGCTTCATTCATTCCCCCGAACTCTCCGGCAATGTATCTGTTCCACATACTAATAAGGGTCTCTGTTGGGAGTTGACTCAGACGGGCATACACCCAGTCGCCCATGCCTTTTACTATTTCCAGCGCTTTTTTATTGCCACTGATTTCATAGATATCCATTAACCCGGCAAGGATTTTATGAAGGGTATAATAGGGTGCCCATATTTGAGCATTAGACCCACCATAGGTCGCTCCCTTTTCTAACATAATAAACTGGTCAGGCGGATAGGCGCTGATAAATCCTTTACCCCAGTTCCAGTAATCTGTCCGGATACCCTCTACACTCAAATCTGAATCAAAGTCAGACTTACCCGCACCCGCTTTTACTACTCCCGGGTCAGACACATATTCTCCTCCTTTTGTTTTTGGTTGTCCGGACATTTGTGATAAATCATACAGAGTATTCACCATATAGTCCATTTTGGCAGCAAAATTAGCATGGAGCGATGCATCATAACCAGTGCCGGCATACGCCTGGGCTATAGCACTGAGGTAATGCCCCGTGGCATGACCGCGCAATTTGGTTTGTTGACTGTCCCATCCTCCCAGTGCTTCTGCTCCCTCAGGCTGTTCTTGCCCAAAGGCATTACGAAACATATAAAGGAAATTGTCAGGATTTGTAACTGCAAGTCCTGTTATAAATTTATCACGGTTTTCTATGAACTTTGTTTTGTGATCATGAACATCAGTATTCAAAATAACCTGATCAAGATTAAAAGCTTCCAGCCTACGATCAGGTGTGACAGACCCTGCTGTTTCCTTAACAGTGATAATCGCATTGGGTTGTATGTCTGATCCTGATATCCTTCCTGTTACTGTATATATGCCAGGGGTAAGTACCTGGCTGTTATCCACAGGTGCCGGCCATAACACTCTTACATCCGGCCCTGCAAAATTATTGCTGTAAATACCATGGACATAACCTGGTATTCTTGGAAGATACCCCACTACGGTCTCAACCTGAATATCTGGTACGCTGGCCAGATATTCATTGTACAACTGAGGAGTTGTTTCAGGAAACTCCGGAAGATTCCGTTCTGCTTCACCTCTTCTTCTGACTGTCGTTTCTTCGTTTCTCAAAGCACCGTAATAAATCCTGGCGATTTGTCTTTCACTCAATGGTATTCTATAGATCCGGAAATCTGACAGTTTGGCATTTAGATAGTTATTATCATCATTCAATGATTTCCCGATATAGAGCTTGTTATTTTTCTCTGAATTATTATCGAAAAGCTGTTCCAGCTCCATCGCTACATTCTTTGACTCACTGACAAGGACTCCGTTAAGGTATGTACTCAAGGTTTTGGATGGAACATTAATTACAACAGCCAAATGATTCCATTTATTAACTGCCACCGCTGGGGAACTTGCGACATACTTGTCAGATTGAGTTATGATTTGCGCCTGATAACCATCTTTGTCCTTAGTCCCGATCGGAGCAGCAAAGAAATGTGAATTGCTGTTTTTTCCAAAATCGAAAAATATTTGTCCGCCTTTTGCAGAACGCAGATAAATCCATCCGGTTATAGTAAGCGATTCTTCTCCTGTCACCGATTCGCCAGGGATTGAAATAAATGCTGCACTGTTTCCCCCCAGGGAAAGTACGTTGCCAAACAGACTGTCTGCCACATATCTGTAATCAGTACCATTAATGATTCCATGCAAATTGTTCCGTGACCAGTCTCTTACATCACCTTTTAAAGTATATCGGGCAATTAATCCTGTTTCTCCAATTCCGTCCAAAATTTGATCACCACCTTGTGCAAATATTGGGGTGGTGCCCAAAACACAAAAACTTAGTATTATTCCAAAAAACAGCTTATATGCTTTCATAAGTAAAACCTTTTTAGTTGTTATTTCGTCAAGGAAGATAGTAATATTAATAATTATTTATATCTAAATCAACAAATAGGTTGTTAAAGTTCCATAAAATGGATTTTAAACTCTTTCGTGAAAATTTTATTATATTCAGCCTAATTGCTTACTATTTTACAAAAGTGTATATTAGACACTTTATTTATTTATTTACTATCAAATTTTGTGATTTTTGGCGATAATTTAAAATCAAGAATATTAAAAAAAGAAAGACATGAAAAATGCGTTTCATACAATTTCGACGGTATTTCTGGTTTGACATGCTTTTCACCTGCTAACCTCGTAGCCCAACAACGAGGGAACAGGCATGACCAGGGAATACCTACTCTGGGAATAGAAAAAGGTACAATGGAGTGTAAAACTCCTATGTTTCAGTTGGAACTGCTGAACTCAACACAGACGGTAGCATCATTAAAAACAAACGATGACAACCCATTCGGCTTTACACCCGGTGACAACCTTGTATTGCGTTTTGAAGTCACTAACAAATCGGATAAACCGGTTGAAATAGGTGCCCTTGGCATACCAATGATCTTCAACAATAACTTTAACGGCAAATCGCTTGATCAGGCGCATGCCGAAAATGTATTCTTTGACCCTTACATCGGAGCAGATGCCGGGTATCTTCAGGTCATCCGTCTTGATGGAAACGGGATGGCACGGGATTCCTCGGTTACGCTCTTAACACCGCAACATTCCTGGTTCATCATAATGAACTCGGCTCTCCTTTGGAGGAAATTGCACAGTGAAGGGAAAATGGGTGAAAACGGAGATCACTACTGCAGCCCAATCGAGGTTATATGTTGCCCCTGTAGGTCTTTGGCTTACACTTGATGCTGGAAGGTTTAAAAGCTTTTCATATAACACCTCTACCAGCGATGTGAAAGTGGAGTTCGAAAAAAGCGATCCGTTTACGCCTGTAGCTTATCTGCATGTGGCCACCCCGGACAAAGAGAACTCAGCAAGGGAATACGACACCGCTCCATTGATCCTTAACAACAGGGGGCAGTTTGTAATACCGCTGAAAGCAAAGGAGACAACAATAACGCTCAGGCAGCTGAAAAAGTAAATACGAAGCATAAATTGTATTATTTCTTCCAGTAATTTATTTCAAATGGGTGACTTAACTTAAATAATATCTGTTAATTCAGTTCCATAAGAACAAATCGCCCCGGCAACAGTGCCGGGGCGATTCTATTTATTGATTATAAGGTGAGAGTTATTTTACACTGAACCTGAAAGTGGTACTTGACAGGAAAGGCTCATCAGGCGTCACCACTACTGACGGGAATGAAGCCTGGTTAGGACTGTCAGGAAAATGCTGCGTTTCAAGGCAGAAACCTGAACGGTACTGGTACACCTTACCTCCACGGCCCGTCTGGGTGCCGTCAAGGAAGTTGCCGGTATAAAGCTGCACACCTGGCTGGTCTGTGAGAACCTCTATAACCCTGCCTGTTGAGGGGTCGTAAACCATTGCATCAACTTCCCCGGCATTGTCAAGCACAAAGTTGTGGTCATAACCGCCGCCAAGCTTTAACTGATCATAATCCATACCGATCCTCTCACCTATCAGATGAGGTGTGCGGAAATCAAAGGGAGTTCCCTCAACCGGGCGGATCTCGCCGGTGGGTATGAGAGTAGAGTCAACGGGTGTAAAGGCTGATGCCATGACAATGGCTTTATGGTCAAGGATGTCTCCATTTCCCGTTCCGTGAAGGTTGAAATAGGCATGGTTGGTTATATTGATAACCGTACTTTTATCAGTTGACACTTTGTAGTCCATAATGAGCTCGTCATTATCAGTCCAGCTATATACAACCTCTGCAATTACATTGCCCGGATAACCTTCTTCCATATCAGGCTTGTTATAAGTGAACTTTACTGCAGGGAAGTCAGTGTTCTTAAGCACCTGTGCATCCCATACGCGGCTGTGCCAGCCGGTCTTGCCCCCGTGCAACGAGTTGAGGCCATTATTGAGATCAAGTGAGTATTCCACACCGTCAAGTGTGAATTTTCCCTTTGCAATACGGTTGGCATACTGACCCACAACCTTACCAAAGTAAGGATCGCCGTTAATATATCCGTCGAGGTTGTCATAACCAAAAGTGACATTTTCGCGAACGCCATTACGGTCAGGAACGGATACTTCCACAATTCCTGCCCCGTAGTTTGTCAGCTTAATTACATCACCCTTCGTGTTTGTAAGTGTGAACAGCGATACTGCCTTGCCGTCGAAGGTTCCGAATGCTTCACTTTTTACCATCTCTTGCTTTTTAGTGCCCTTACAGGCAATCATTCCTGCTATCAGAAGCGGAACCATTGCCAGCGTTAATAATCTGAAACTTTTCATCATTATATAATTTTTATTTGAAAGGTATGATGAACCCGCATGCAGGTTTCATCTCTTTTATTAGCTTTTTATGTCTCTCTGCGAAAATAATAGATTTTCGGTTGCCCCTTGCCTGTAACCCGATGTTTCTAAGCATTAATCAGCTTTTATTAACTACAAATGGTTGTGCAATGCATATTAACTGATTAATTTAACTCACTGAACAAATAGTAATCAAAATATAAACTGATACAATCATGTCATCTTCAAAATCACTTTTTACCTCTGTCTTAACACTTGTGCTTTTTATCAATCCGTCATTTATCAGTGCCCAAAAAATAACTATTGACGGAAAGCCGGGAAAACTTGAGATACGTGAGGCAGCTTCTAACACGGTGCGAATTACATTAAAACCCCTTGACTACAGTAAGGGGCTGCCATATACACCAGCACTTGCTGAAAGAGTCTACGGCAAGCCAGTTATCGTGCTTGAAGAGATATCCGAACCGGTCAGGAAAAGTATTGCCGGGTTACATATCACTGTTGCTCCTGATCCGTTAAGGATAACAATTACCAATGCGGCAGGTGATAAGGTTCAGGAGATTATCTTCAATGACGCGCTCCCTCACCCATGCCGAGGATGGGCTCCCGGGTTTTGGCAAACGAAAAGCCGCCCGATGATTGGCATTGTTGATACTTTCAGGCCCGGAGAAATCCTTGATTCATCTCATATTCAGAACTACTGGAAGCAGCATGTCGGGCTGATAGAAAAGGGTATCGACGGATTCTGGCCTGATGAAGGCGACTGGTTCAATCTCTTTGAGCGTATAAAGAGGCATCAGATGTATTACCAGGGGCCTCTCACCACAGTAGAGAGCACCCGGCCATGGAGCCTGCACCGCAACGGACACCTTGGTATAGCCCAGTGGGGCGGATGGGTTTGGTCAGGTGATACCGAGTCATCATGGAAGACCCTTGAGGGCCAGATAGCCGTGGGCATCAACCACTCCCTGAGCATAGGCCCCTACTGGGGTTCAGACATTGGGGGGTTCTATCCTAATAATGAGAAGACGGGTGAGCTCTATGCCCGTTGGTTCCAGTTCGGTGCCTTCTGCGGATCATTCAGGTCACACGGCAGGACCTGGTTTACAGCACTGCCATGGGGATGGGGCCTGCCTGATATGGGACCCAGGGAAGATGACAACCGCAACATACCTGCCCCGGATACTGACAGGCGAAACCCTCTGGTTTCAGAAATGAACAACCCTGCTATCGAACCCATTATAAGAAAATATGACGAACTGCGGTACATGCTGCTGCCCTATACTTATACACTTGCCTGGGAAGCATATGCTGATGGCATGCCACTTATGCGTGCTATGTGGCTACAATATCCTGAAGATGAGAGAGCTGCCGATATAGGCGATCAGTATATGTGGGGCTCAGAGCGGCCCAACAACCATAAAGATCTATCCTGGTGCTGACGGAAAATTCACGATGTATGAAGATGACGGCATAAGCCAGGATTACCTTACCGGAACAGGCAGCTGGACAACATTCAGGTGGAAAGATAAAAGCAGGAAACTGATAATATTCCCCGATGCTCCCAAAGGTGCTGTTAACGTACCTGTAAAACGTGAGCTGGTATTAGAAGTTGTATCAGGCACCGAAACAAGAAATGTAAAATATAATGGCAAAAGGCTGACAGTAAGGCTTTAAGTCAATAACTTGAAGAGAACCCCATTTTCAAATCAGAACCTCAAGCTTCTGTCCGTTACCGGAAATATTAAGCTCATAGATGAAGATTCCAGAGGCAGACGGTCTGGGAGGAATTTTTTTACCGTCAACGGTAACTTTCGGTGCATTTCCGTCAGGAGATGTAACCGTCAGAATTGAAGTATGGCTGCCGCCTGACCTGTTCTCAAGTATAAAAGTCACTTTATCAAGTGCCCGCGAGACAATTATCTGTTTCTCAGACGCAAACCCATCATGGTCAAGATTAAACGTTTTCCTGACTGTCTCAGTAACGATTGCAAACCTTGATCTTACGCCGTCACGCGGGATAATATTAAACCCTGTCTGTGACTGTGTGAGCACTCCTCCGTAGGATATCCATCCAAAGAGAGGGTCATCTGAAAGCACTGTCTGTGCAGTTCTAAAAATGGCGCCGTTGCCTAGGTCAGCCTCACCGTCATAATACCATGCACCGCGGTCAATGTCTTTTCTGATCCATGCTCTTGCCGATTTAGACTCCATGAAAGCCCATCCCATGGCCCCGTCATTCTGTTTGCCGGGGAACCAGAAACCATAATTGGATTCAGCAGTTCCGGTATTCATGAGGGCAAAAGAACTCAGGTATGAAGCGTAACCCAGTTGTAGCCAGTCATAGGGTCTTTTTGAGAAGTTAATGCCATAATCAAGGATTGACCATCCTCCCATCCTCGCCATGTAGCTGAGACAGTGATTGTCAGAACTGTTGGTGAAATCGCTGCCAAGCAGGAAATACTTTGTCTCAAGCCAGCCACGGACAGCCAACCCGGCAAGATTCTGTCTCTCCATAAACTCTCGTGAATCTGCCTTCCGGACAACAGGATGAGAATACCATACACTGTCAAGTTTATCATACCACAAGTTTGCATCAGGTTTCATCTCATTCAGAGTTCCGTATTTGGCAAAGGCATATGACGACTCAAATGCGGTTCTGTCAAGTGCATATTCAGATCTGAATGGATATTTATCATCATATACAAAATACTTCACCTTCTTTTCATACTCACTTCTGAGCCATCCGGCATCAGTGGTGCGGCCTGCCTTTTCAAGGTCAGCAATCAGAGGCTCAATAACCAGTTCATTGTAACAGCCCCACTTGTATGTCTCATACCAGGGAAGAATTTCATACGGATATATAAAGTATGCCCTGGCGGTCTGGTATGCGCGTTCGAGATATCCTGCGGCGCTCAGATAGTGGACTTTTTCAGGATACATCTTTGCAACCTGATACATGTGATAGTAAAGCATCACAATGTGCGGATAGTCATAAGAACGCCAGATATGCATCTTATCAAGGTTTGTGGTGCTTATCTTAGCCCTCTCAGCCGGGTCACGTGCTTCCTTCCAGTTGGGTACACCGTAAATACCGTAAGGATAGGGGTCATCTTTATCGGTTCTTTGAAGCCCGTTCCATACAAACTCTTTAAGGTAATACTCCACTGCTGCAATCTCCTTTTCATCAGGGAAGTAAACGTTCTTAGCTGCAACATAAGGAGCCTTGCATAAACCGGGGTCATCACTTGCCAGAACATAACCCCACCATCCGTCGTAGCCATCACTATTGTCAGGGCCGCGCAGAATGCCATTCTTCATGTCATATGCCGAGAAAAGTCCGTCATACCATTTTGTTGTATCACGGTGCTGTGTGCTGTTGACAATGAAAGATGCCCTTTTCTTTATCAGTGTCTCAAGAGGCTCTGTGGAAAAGAACTCCAGGTATGTCTTTTGTCCGCCGCCGTAATAAACTGTCAGCATATTTTCACCCAGTCTGGCAAAACTGACGTTATAAAGAAGGTACCCCGGTTGTTTTTCACCAAGAAATTTAATTGCCGTTTGACCCGGAAACTCAGGCACTATTGAGTCTATTATATTTTTGGTATGAAGTGAAAATGTTGCTGTTAGATCTGTAGGAACGGTCATCCCCGGGATTACCCTGATATCAAACAGGCCTTCTTCATAAAGGGTCTCTCTGATATCATCCCAGCTGTCAGCCCACATGATCTTAAATCCGTATTCTATCTCAGATCTGCCTCTACCGGGATCAAGGGTTAGGCTGGTGTTCTCCTGGCGCCATGTTCCGGATTCAACACTATTAGCAGCCACATAAGAATGAATGTAGGCCTTATATTCTCCCCTGCCGCTGTCAAAGTACTCCAGCTTAGTCCCTTTCTTTGGCAAAACCATGATGAAGGGAGGTTCTCCCGAAGGCTTGGTGAAAAAGATAAATGATCCGTTACCGGCGATAAAATGGTGCTTGGTGAAGCAATTTTCAAATATATATTCAGGATTTTCACCTGAGGCTGTTCTCCAAGGCAGAGATAAGGCCAGATCTCCTATTTCTACCGGTTCAGTGCCGGTGGTGGTCACAGTGATATCATAATCCAGTGCTTTACCGTTAAGGATAAAACGCTGATTTAAGACTACCGGGGCTCCGTTATCTACCGAGATAAGTTCTGCAGATGATAATGTTCCATTTTTAAAATGTTTAACTGAGTCAGGCAGCTCCTTCCAATCACTATTACCTGATCTGTAGACCAGTTTAACCCTTCCCCATGGCGAGCGGTCAGTTATAATATCAGCCTTGTATTTATCCTGTGGATCTGTCAGTGATAAAATTCCCCTATCTGAAAAAGCTGCGCGGATATTTGTGTTTTCAAGCACCTTCTTCGGTGTTTCAGGTGGTATCTGTTGGGGCCTTGCATTTTGCCCCTCAACGACAGATGTCACCAACACAAGGCCGGCACCAAGTGCCGAAAGAACTACTAATCTGCAAGAGTTTCCTGAAGTCATACCAAATATATTTATTAATCGAGTAGGAAGATAGGGATTTTCTGATAAATCCCTATCTGTCCTCTCACACCACCTTGCATACCGTTCGGTACA
>CAYQNT010000024.1:0-28197 GCA_964418865.1 uncultured Rikenella sp. | reverse complement strand
CATAAATATTTTTGAATGAACCCCACCGTAAGTACCGGCCACAGATTGCGCAGCAGTCTGCAAACAATTTACCAAAATGATTAAAAAAGGAGATAAGCAAAGTAATCGTCTTGAGGCTGTGCCCGGAATAGGAAACAGTCTTGCAAAGGACCTGCGCGATCTGGGTATCAATACTGTTGCAGACCTGAGGAAGCGTGATCCTGAGAAGATGTATGATGATCTCTGCCGGAAGCGGGGAAATCACCAGGATCGATGCGTACTATATACCTTCCGTTGTGCTGTCTACTTTGCAGAGACTGCAACTCCGGACCCGGAGCTGATGCAATGGTGGAACTGGAAGGAACGCAAGCTACGCTGAATTTACTTTTGAATGTCACGGCATCAGTCAGGGTGAGGCCAGCCAGAGCTGACAGATCATCAGAGGCATCCGGAGTTTATTTTTGAGTGTCTGACTGAAATCATCCCAGGTATCACACTCCGGGATTTTTATTACCTTGTAACCCACACCAGAATCTATGTACACAGGGGGTGATACGTTCATAATACCCACTCTATATGGCAAGAACTGGCAGCTGACAATCATGATGTTATGAACAGTGACAACGGACATTCCGCCCAGGTATACTCATATCTCGCCCTGCGCAAGGCAGTAGGCTGGATAGGTATCCTTTTCCCGTTCGTCCTGGTTTTGGGTCACATCATTATCTTTGGCGGTGACACTTTGCTTCAGAACATAAGCGTCTACTACCACACGGGCATGCATGATCTTTTTGTAGGAGCCATTTGCGCCGTTGCCCTGTTTCTTTTCTTTTACAAGGGTTATGACAGGTGGGACAACATTGCAGCGAACCTGGCAGGTTTCTTTGCGCTTGGGATCGCCTTTTTCCCAACGGTGAAGGAAGGGGCTTATGACTGGGTGGCAACCGTCCATTATTATGCCGCTGCCTGTTTCTTCGTTATCCTTGCCCTTATTTCATTATTTCTTTTCACCAGAGGGGAGCCGCGCCCGTCAGAGATGAAGAGGAACAGAAACCTGATCTACAGGGCCTGCGGTATAACAATGCTGGTGTCGATGGCAGCAATTGAGATCTTTTTTCTCTTCTTCAACAAGAACCATGAGGGCTCCATATTTGTTCTGTTTGCAGAGACTGTCACGCTGATAGCTTTTGGCTTGTCATGGCTCACTAAAGGAGGAACACTATATCCGGATAAAATTAAAACCACCCATACAATGGAAAAAGCAGACAACCTTATAAAGGTATTTACAGGCCCCGTAGCAACAGCTCTTCTTCTTATGGAGAGGCTTGAGGAGACAGGTGTCAAGTCACTTACAAAAAATGAATCCAACCTCGGTTTCCTTGGAGCAGTGCCGGCTCTAACCGACCTGTACATTCTGGAGGAAGATCTTGAGAAAGCCACTCCCCTTATCAACGAGATGAAGGAGCAACAGGGCACGGAAGAATGAGATCACATCAATAAACTAAACTATGCGAAGACTGCAGAAAGGCCTTACGGTCATTGTCATGGCGGTGATAGCCATGGCATGTAATAATGTAAAAGAACAGGCGGATATGATAATTGTTAATGCAAAAATCTGGACAGGGAATGCGAAGCAACCCTTTGCTGAAGCGATGGCTATTACGGGAGATACCATTGCTGCCGTAGGCAGCAACAGGGAAGTGATGAAGCACAAGGGAGAGAACAGCGCTGTCATAGACCTCGGGGGCAGATTCGTTACCCCTGGCTTCATTGATTCGCACCTCCATTTTCTTCAGGGAGGCCTAAATCTTGCTTCGGTACAGCTTAGAGACGCTTCAACACCTGAAGTATTTATCAGCAGGATAAAGGCCTTTGCCGCCACACAAAGACCAGGAACATGGATTCTCGGCGGCGACTGGGACGGTAAGGGCTGGGAGAGTCTGCCTGAGAAAGGATGGATTGACTCCATAACCCCTGACAATCCGGTCTTTATCTCACGTCTTGATGGTCATATGGCCCTGGCCAACTCATTGGCTTTAAAGCAGGCTGGTATTGACGTAAGTGTGAAGGATGTTGAAGGCGGAACCATAGGCAGAGACAGCCGGGGTGGTCTGACAGGCATTTTCAAGGAGAATGCCATGGATCTGATCTCCGTGAAGGTCCCTCCTCCCCCGGATGATGAGGTTGACAGGGCTCTGCTGGCAGCCATGCATTATTTTGCCTCCAACGGTGTTACATCAGTCCATGCTGTTGATGCCGGAAGCTACGCAGACGCCATTGCAAAGGTGCGCAGCCGTGGCGATCTGATCACACGTGTCTACGTCATGCATACCATAAGCAGCTGGAAAGCGCTTAAAGAACAGATAGACCGCGAAGGACATGGTGACAAGTGGGTGAGAACAGGGGGTGTGAAGGGTTTCGTTGACGGCTCACTGGGTTCTCATACGGCAGCTTTCATTGACCCCTACACCGATCTGCAGACAGATTCCGGGATGTTTGTAAACAGTGAGGAGCAGCTCCGTGAATGGATTTTTAACTCTGATAGCTCAGGCCTTCAGGTGGTTATACATGCTATTGGTGACCGGGCCATCAACTTCCTGCTTAACACGTATGAGGAGGTTGCCAGAGAGAACGGTGTGCGTGACAGGCGTTTCAGGATAGAGCATTCTCAGCATATTTCTCCCGGAGATATTGAGAGGTATGCGAAGCTGAATGTCATTGCCAGCATGCAGCCCTACCATGCCATTGATGATGGCAGATGGGCTGATCAATATATAGGGGCTGAACGTAAGAAGACAACATACGCCTTCAGATCTCTTCTTGACGCTGGCGCCAGGCTGGCATTTGGGAGCGACTGGTTTGTTGCTCCGGCAACGCCCCTTGAGGGCATATACGCTGCGGTCACACGCAGGACCCTTGATGATAAGAATCCTGACGGCTGGATACCGGAACAGAAGATCACCGTTGCCGAAGCCCTGAAAGGCTATACAGAAGGCGGCGCCTATGCCTCATTCGAAGAGAATATAAAGGGTACCCTTGAGCCGGGCAAACTGGCTGACTTTGTTGTACTGGATCAGGATATTACTGCCGTTGACCCTGTAGCTATAAGGGATATAAAGGTACTGCAGACCTTCGTCGGAGGGAAAAAGGTCTTTGACCTTGCAGAGGAGAATAAGTAACAACAGGAGGTATGAGAGACAAGAATTTTGTATTTAAGGCAGCGGCGCTAATGATGCTGATGTTGCTGTTAATAAACTGTTTCAACGCTGAAGCACAGATGAAAAGAACAAGAGACTATGGAATAAAGATTGGCATCCTGCAACCCGGCAGGCTCAACGCCATCACTGATGTGCCGGGAGTGAAGGTGGGCCATGTCACCATCATCAAAGGTGACACCGTGAATACAGGGGTGACGGCTATTCTCCCGCATGACGGCAATATCTTTCAGAACAAGGTTCCTGCAGCTATTTACATAGCCAACGGTTTCGGGAAGCTGGCCGGTTATTCGCAGGTTGATGAGCTGGGTAACATAGAGACACCCATTATCCTGACCAATACGCTGAGTGTTCCCACAGCGGCCGATGCCCTTATTGACCATACTTACTCCTTTCCTGAGAACAGGAATGTTATGAGTGTCAATCCTGTTGTAGGCGAGACCAATGACGCCAGACTCAGTGACATCAAGAACAGGCATGTTACAAAAGAGCATGTTCTTGAGGCTATTCGCATTGCGGATAGCGGGCCAGTCGCCGAGGGGAATGTAGGCGCAGGTACGGGTACGGTATGCTTTGGGTTCAAGGGTGGTATAGGCACATCATCAAGAGTCCTTCCGGAGCAGAGGGGAGGGTATACCATTGGCGTGCTGGTACAGACGAACTACGGCGGTATACTGCAGGTAAATGGGGTACCGGTGGGCATTGAGCTAGACAAGTACAGCTTCAAGTCTGTTGTGAACGAATACAAAGAGGACGGCTCATGCATGATAGTGATAATGACTGATGCTCCGCTGAGCGCCAGGAACCTTAAGAGACTGGCTTCAAGGTCACTGATAGGACTGGCCCGTACCGGAGGGTCAGGGTCAAACAGCAGCGGTGACTATGCCATAGCTGTTTCAACAGCCGAAGATCTGCAAATTCCTTACTTTTCCAAATCAATGTACGAAGAGAGTCGTGTGCTCCGGAATGATGAGATGGATCTGCTTTTCCAGGCTGTTGCTGAAGCCACTGAAGAGGCTGTCATCAACTCTCTCTTTGCGGCAAAGACAGTAACAGCCAGGGCCAGGCCACCGGTAGAGGCCCTGCCTGTGCAACAGACACTTGATATCATGAAGAAATACAAACGAATAAAATAATGAGATTCAAAGTAGAGATTATGGCAATGTTACTGCTGGCGGGCGCATGCGCAACTAACAACCCGGAAGATACGCTGACAAAGAAGCTCGACAGTATGTTGGCGGCGGAGTTCAAGGCAGATGAACCCGGGGGTGCCGTGCTTATAATAAAAGGTTACAAAACCCTCTTTTCAAAGAGCTACGGCCTTGCTGATCTGGAGACAGGAGAAAAGATCACCGGCAACACTCTGTTCAATCTGGGCTCAGTATCAAAGACGTTCGTCTCCAACGGTATACTTATTCTGCATGAGAACGGTATGCTGTCGGTCAACGACGATATTGGCAGGTACTTCCCAGGCTTCATTAACAAGGAGATAGCCGGGAGCGTGAAGATTGTGAACCTCCTCTCCCACACCTCAGGTCTGCCTGACAACAGGAATATAGATGAGAATTCTGATTTCTTTCTAACAGCAAAGGATGAAGAGAATTTTGCTCCTGTTATGCAGGCTGAGAAGCTCAATTTTCTACCTGGCGAGAGATTTGAATATTCCAATCCTGCCTTCAATGGTCTTGCCCTTATCATTGAACAGGTCAGCGGGCAGAAGTGGCAACAATTCATTGCGGACAGTATCTTCAAGCCAGCAGGCATGAGCACCAGCACCATCACTGATGGTCCACATCCTGAGTCAGGGGTGGCGCATGGTTATGATTATGCTGATGGAAAATATATTGAATCGGACTACGGCGAGTTTCCTACTTTCCCTGCTGCCGGCAACGGCGGGGTATGGAGTTCCGTTAATGAGCTTATTATGTACGAGAAAGCCATCAGAGAGAACCTTTTCCTTGGCAGCGAGCTTACTGACAGGTCAAGGACCATCTACCGGCCAGATAACTGGTCTGACACAGCACAGCCTCTCATCGGCTACAGCTGGTTCATAGGAGAAGAGCAGGTGCTTGATGTGAAAAATGACCTCGGCGTAAGGTTAGTATATCATACCGGTGATCAGGGAGGGTTCAGGGCGTTTTATTTTGCTGTTCCTGAGAAGAATATCTTATATGTCGGACTCTTTAACAGACCGCCTGAGAACATGAACAAAATAATACTTACCGGATTATCACTTCTGAAGGAGAGCAACTGGTTTGATTAGACGTGGATAAATGACGGTACAGATACTTTTTCTGATACTGGGTCTTGCTTTGCTTATCGCAAGCGCAGAATGGCTGGTTAGCGGAGCAACATCCCTGGCCAAGAGATATAACATCTCGGATCTGACCATAGGATTGACAGTGGTAGCCTTCGGCACCTCTGCACCTGAGCTTGTAGTGAACCTCTTCGCAGCCAGCAGTCAGCACCAGGATATTGTCTTCGGCAACATACTCGGCAGCAATAATTTTAATCTGTTTATTGTACTGGGCATTGCCGGTCTGATTTATCCGCTGAAGGTCCATGTAAGCACGGTATGGAAAGAGATACCTATGTCATTCGCTGCGCTTGTGATATTCTATCTAATGGTCAATATACCGTTTGGCGGTGAAAGAATACTCGGAAGAATTGACGGAATAATCCTTCTGTCACTGTTTGCCTTCTTCCAGTACTATATATATCGGCAGATCAAAAACTATGAACCTGAGCAGACCGGGCACAACGATCCCAGGCCGGTATGGAAGATTTTTACCTTAATTATTCTGGGACTGGCAGGGTTGGTGGTAGGTGGAAGGCTGGTGGTATCAAATGCAGTATTGATAGCCCAGGTCATGGGGGTAAGTGAAAAGGTGATAAGCCTGACCATCATTGCAGCGGGAACATCATTGCCGGAGCTGGCTACCTCGGTAGTTGCTGCTGTGAAGAAGAATGCTGACATAGCTGTAGGAAACATCATAGGCTCTAACATCTTCAACCTGCTGCTTGTCGGGGGTATAGGGTCGATTGTCAGACCCATTACTTACAATACGGCCTTTAACATTGATTTTTATATTCTTGCAGCCGGCACAGTCATCCTTTTCATAAGCATGTTCATCTGGAAGAAGCATAAACTTGGTCGTGTGGAGGCTGCGCTTCTTCTCATGCTATACGTCAGCTACACTTTCTACCTGGTCATGAAGGAGGTAAATTGATTAAATAAAAACGGAATCATTCATCTATGAAAAGGAATCTCTTTATATCTAGCATATTGCTGATATCCACCCTGTTACAGGGACAGCCGTTTCCCGACTCACTTGCCGTGTCTGAAATCAAATGGGAACGCAGGGAAATAGCTAAAGGAGTTATTCTCAAATCAGCGGAAACGCAGCTATTCAATTCATCACAGGCCATTTATGTGGTTGATATTGATACCACGGCGGCAGAATTCGAATTTGGGGTTGCCGGAGCCGACTCAGCACTGATTACCAGCCTCTTTGCCCCGCAGGTAGCAGCGCTGGTGGCTATCAACGGGACCTTCTTCAACATGAAGGAGGGTTATAATGTTCACTATGTCAGGATGGATGACAGCGTGGTGGCGCTCACCGAAGAGATGGAGTTCGGTCTGCGTGCCACCGGCATCTTTACCTCCACGGGGGAGGCTGTTGATATAGCCTCATGGGGGCCTGAACAAGAAGACGCCATGGGTACCACGGCAGAAGATGCCATTGTCAGCGGACCGCTTCTCATCGATGATGGCAGGGATATCGAGCTGGATATGATTGGGTTTAACACCAACCGTCATCCCCGCACACTCGTGGGTGCCACAGCCGACGGTCACATACTGTTCATCGTAGTTGACGGCAGGCAACCAGGTTATGCGGAGGGGATGAGTCTCTTCGAGCTGCGGGCGCTGGCACGGAGCCTTGGGTGTACTGATGCCCTGAACCTTGACGGAGGAGGCTCAACAACACTCTATGTTGCAGGTGAAGGAAGCAATGGGGTGGTAAACAGGCCATCAGGCAAGGTTGAGAGGCCTGTGCCAAGCATCGTTTTTGTCAGGTAGCCCGGCGCGCAGGATATAGATCCGGTGCCCGTCAGTAAAAAACAGAAAATAATAAAACTGATAAAATTATGAGTTATACTTTAGAACCAGGCGACAAAGCCATAGATTTCAGGCTCCCTGCCACAGACGGCAGGGATTACAGTCTGTCAGACTTTGATGATAACCCTTATCTCGTGATATTCTTTACGTGCAACCACTGCCCGTATGTCATCGGATCAGACGAGGTGACGAGGGCCACAGCGGAAAAGTTCCGTGACGCCGGTGTGGCATTCGTGGGCATTAACTCTAACAGTGAGCAGACCCGTCAGGAAGACAGCTTCCCGAACATGGTAAAGCGTATGAAAGAGCACAATTTTCCATGGAAGTATCTTTACAACCGTGATCAGAAAGTTGCCCTGGCATACGGCGCTCTGAAAACCCCTCACTTTTACGTCTTCGATAAGGAGAGGGAGCTGGTCTACACAGGCAGGGGTGTTGACTCTCCGCGTGACACATCACGCATGACCGTCAATGATCTTGACAGAGCTCTCAGCGAACTCACTGCAGGCAAGAGAGTCACGGTGCCGCAAACCAATCCCATAGGGTGTAACATCAAATGGGAAGGTATGGATGCACACTGGATGCCGCCTGAAGCATGTGACCTCATATAGCCGGAATCCCTTAAAAAGGTCCAGCCTAGTATCCTTTCCCTATGATAAGAATAAGAAAGATCACCAATCCATACCATGAGGCCAACCTGAAGAGGCTTGAAGCAGTGAAAGCGATCATCAGGAACCAGTTTCCGATGATACCGGAGAAGAAGGTTGATGAGATAGACTCGCAGCTTGCTGACCCGTTAAAATACAAGTATCAGACTTCACTATTCCTGGCCGAAGACATTCATGAGACCGTCAGGGCGTTTGCCGTTATGCACTTCATGCCTGACCTGAGATTCTGCTATCTTGACTATATTGCCTCGTCTCCTGACAGCTCATCTGCAGGCCTTGGCGGTGCGTTATATGAGCGCATAAGGGAAGAGGCCATATCATTTAACGCCATCGGGCTTTTCTTTGAATGCCTGCCTGACGACCCGGCTTTGTGCAGCGATCAGCTGACGCTGCTGCAGAACCGCAAGAGGCTGGCCTTTTATGAACGCTTCGGGGCAAGGCCCATTGATAATAACCTCTATGCAACGCCTGTCAATCCGGGTGACGACTGTCCCCCGTACCTTGTATTTGACGGCCTCGGAAGGAATGAGCCACTGTCACGTATGAGCGCACGTATGATAGTGAAGGCTGTTCTGGAAAGGAAGTACGGAGGTTATTCAGGTAAGCAGTACAATGATATGGTTATTAACAGTTTTGTTGATGATCCTGTTGTTATCAGGCCGCCACGCTATACACGCAAGAAGGTATTGCCGGAGGGGAGTTCGGATATGCCTGAGAAGAAGAAGATCTGGCTGGCTGTCAATGACCGCCATACTATCCATCACATCAGGGAGCGAGGTTATGTTGAGTCACCCGTGAGGGTAAAGAGCATTCTGAAGGAGCTCGACAAAAGCGGGCTCTTCAGGTCAGGAAAGATAAGTGAGTATGCTGACAGGCATATTCTTGAGGTGCACGATCCCAATTACTTCAATTATTTCAAAAAGGTATGCCAGAGTATCCCTAAGGGGAAATCTGTTTATCCGTATGTCTTCCCGATACGTTATGCATGGCGTGCTCCCAAGGAGCTTTCGGTACGTGCAGGATACTACTGTTTTGACACCTTCACCCCGTTGAATCAGGATGCTTTCCTTGCAGCGCGCTGGGGTGTTAACTGCACCATGAGTGCCGCTGACGAGCTGCTTGCCGGCACCAGGTATGCCTATGTACTCACGCGCCCTCCCGGGCACCATACTGAGAGATCGGTCTTCGGAGGCTTTTGTTACTTTAACAACTGCGCCATAGCTGCGCATCACATGAGTAAAAGTGGAAGAATAGCCATCCTTGATATTGACTATCATCATGGCAACGGGCAGCAGCAGATATTTTACGGGAGGAAAGATGTGCTTACCATCTCGCTCCACGGTCATCCCTCATTTGCCTATCCTTATTTCTCAGGGTTCGAGGAGGAGAAGGGTGAAGGAGAAGGTCTCGGATTCAATTACAATTACCCCATGTCTGAAAAGCTAACTGCGGAACATTACAGGAAAACACTCAAGAGGGCACTTAAGGTCATCAGCGAATATAAGCCTGACTATCTGATTGTGGCCCTGGGGCTTGACCCTGCCAAGGGAGATCCAACGGGCACCTGGGATTTCATACCTGACGATTTTGCAGCAAACGGAGCTATGATAGGTAAACTTAAACTACCGACGATGGTAGTGCAGGAGGGCGGATACAGAAACCAGTCGCTGGGATCAAATGCCAGGGCATTCTTCACCGGCTTTCACAAATCCTATAACGAAATGCAGTCATAAAGTAATAGCCAGACCATCAGATAAATGAGATGAAAATAAACAGTAGGAAATCTGTTATACTTCTATTGTTGTCAATGGCATTAATTGCCGTTGGATGCGAAAGCAAGAGCAGGAACCACAGAGAGCATGTCCTCTGGTATGACAAGCCGGCACAAGAGTGGACTGAGGCGCTTCCCGTAGGTAATGGTCGCCTGGGATGTATGATCTTCGGCAACCCAGCAACAGAGAGGCTTCAGGTAAACGAAGAGTCGTTGTGGGGCGGTGTGAATGTGCCTAACAACAATCCGGAGGCGCTTGCCAACCTTCCCCGTATAAGAAAGCTAATATTTGACGGTAATATCCCGGAGGCGTATGAGCTGGCTGAGAAGTATCTGGCGGGTATTCCGGGCAAAACACGGTCATACCAGACTCTCGGCGATATTATCTTTCATTTCGCTGACACAACAGGCACAATTACGAACTACCGCAGAGAGCTTAATCTTGAAACGGGGGTCGCCTCTGTCAGTTTTGAAAAAGAGGGAGAAAGGATTGATTATGAAGTATATGTTTCGGCTCATGATGACATTATGGTCATATCGATGAAGTCGGAAAGAGAGGGAGGTCTTGATATGGATATCTCTCTGGAACGACTTCAGGATGCAGTGATAACTGTTTCGGAGAACAGGATAGACATGGATGGTCAGGTCATAGACAGGGAGGACCCTGAGAGAGGCCCTTCAGGTGCCCATATGAAGTTCTTCGCTTCACTTTTTGTTGTAAGCTGTGACGGCACGCTGACACCTGGAGAAAACGCCCTCAATTATTCCGGTGGTACTGAGATGACCCTGTTCTTCAATGCGCATACCGACTATAATACTGATCTTCTGAACTTTGATAGAACCATCGACCCTAATAAATGCTGTACGGAGGCCATCAGTGCAGCCACATGGAAGTCATTCAAGAAGCTGAAGAGGGATCATATCACTGAGCATTCAGGTTTGTTCAATCGGGTGTCCCTATCTCTCGGCAGTGACGACGCAGCAGCTGATCTGCCCACTGATGAGCGGCTGAAGAGATTTCAGTCCGGAGCCGATGATCCGGGGCTGATTACTACATATTTTCAATACGGACGCTATCTGCTTATGGGATCATCACGTCATCCGGCGCAACTGCCAGCGAACCTCCAGGGCATTTGGAACAAAGACCTTGAGGCTCCATGGAACTCAGACTACCATACCAATATCAATCTCCAGATGAACTATTGGCCGGCAGAGGTATGTAATCTGAGTGAGACAGCAGAACCGTTGACACGATTCATGGAGCAGCTGACGATTCCAGGAAATACCACAGCGCGTGATACTTACGGTGCGAACGGGTGGACTCTGCATCACACAACAGATCCCTTCGGCAAGACAGCTGTGCTTGATGGTGTCTACTGGGGCATGTTCCCACTGGGAGGTTCATGGATGACACTGCCGCTATGGGAACACTTTCAATTCACATGTGATACCGCCTTTCTGAGCCAGAGGGCTTTCCCTGTGATGAAAGGTGCCGCGGAGTTCATCAAAACATTCCTCGTGGAAGATGGTAATGGCAGGCTGGTGACCGTTCCCTCCTACTCGCCGGAGAACAGTTACATTGATCCGGTCAGCGGCCGGGAGTTCAAGTTGACTTATGCGCCGGCGATGGACAATCAGATTATCAGGGAGGTGCTTGGCAATTGCCAGAAAGCTGCCCGGGTTCTGCATACAGATGAAGAGTGGGCTGATAGCCTGCAGCTGACGCTTGACAGGCTTTATCCTGACAGAATTGCCCCGGACGGAACCATTATGGAGTGGGTTAAAGATTTTAAGGAGGCAGAGCCAGGGCACAGGCACATGTCGCATCTCTTTGGCCTGCACCCTGGCACGCAGATCACGCCAGAGACACCAGAGCTGTTTACAGCAGCGCGTAAATCGCTTGAAAAGCGTCTTGAGCATGGCGGCGGTCACACAGGATGGAGCAGGGCGTGGATCATAAGCTTCTACGCCCGGCTCTATGACGGCAATGAGAGCTACAGGCACCTGAGGCAGCTGCTTGAGAAGTCGACTCTGCCGAACCTGTTTGACAATCACCCGCCTTTCCAGATAGACGGCAACTTCGGTGGCACTGCAGGTATAGCGGAGATGCTCCTGCAAAGCCACAATGGAGTGGTACGTATCCTTCCTGCCCTACCCGACGTATGGCCGGAGGGAAATGTCAGGGGACTGAAAGCACGGGGTAATTTTGAAGTAAGCATTAAGTGGAATAGGGGTATTGCGTCGGCTATCACTGTGAGATCGCTCTCCGGGGCGCCGCTAAACTTAGTGTACGGTGATAGAAATGTCATCATGGAAACCGGGAAGGATATGACTTACAATTTTGACGGTGAGCTGAAATGGAAAAAGTGATCCTCTTCATAACACTGAGTCTGCCGCTTATACTCATAACCGGGCAGAGTCTGGTTGATCCAAAGAGTCGTGGTTTCAGTCGCTTTTTCAGTTGGGAATGCATGATTGCCCTGATAGTGATCAACTATCAGAAGTGGTCTGTGAGATTGTCACCTCCACCGTCGAGCTGGATGAATCCTTTTTCAGCAACACAGATAGTATCATGGCTTCTGCTGATCATTTCCATCTATCTCATCGCTGCAGGGGGCCCGCTCCTCCTCAAAGCCAGGAAGCCGGGGGTTGTCAGGGTTGACGAGAAGCTTTTCCGGTTTGAGAAGACCACTGAGCTGGTTACCTCGGGTATCTTCAGGTATATACGGCATCCGCTCTATTCCTCCCTCCTCTTCCTCACCTGGGGTATCTGGTTCAAGCAGCCACTCTGGTACACGCTACCGGTTGCGCTGCTGTCATCATGGCTGCTATGGCTCACTGCAAAACGCGATGAGCAGGAGTGCCTAGCCTATTTCGGAGAGAAATACAGGGAATATATGAATGGTACGAAGAGTCTAATTCCCTTCGTGTTCTAAAGCTGGCGACTTATCCTACCTCCAGCCTCCTATCCTGTCGAGCGGATATATCGGTCTTGGTATGTTCACGTAGTGTAGTGCGAAAGGATCAGTATTGCTTAAACCAGGAGACATAACATTGACTGTCTTTCTGTTATAGAGGAGATAGTTATACCGGAACGGAAAGAGGTTTTTGACAACCACGATATCAGCCTTCCATATTGAGAGACCAAGCTCCTTGAAATCTGCCGGTTTTCTGGATGCCATAGGTAATTCGGAAAGAATGAGATGGATGCCGCTATGCTTAACAATGACTGTCTTGCCATATGATGTCTCCTGCTTACTGTCGATAATACCGGTATAAGTGAATGGGGCATTGTATACCGTGTCTATCTTACCTCCCACATTGAGTGTGATCTCATCTCCTACAACGTGACCCCACGCCTCTGAGGCAGCCTCACCGTCGCACAGCGTTATATATGAAGTTAGTTCGCTCCCCTGTTCTACCAGTGTCTTAAGTATCCAAGTGCTCTCTCCCGGTGTGCCGGTGCCCACGGCGTCAGAGACATCACAGAAGATTATAGTGCCCAGTGCACGTGCAATCTTCTTCTTATGTGCAATAGTTACTGCCTCTTCGGGTGTGCTGCCCTCAGGCTGTGGCACATCGCGCACAGCCCATGCCATATCTGCAATCTCATCAGCCAGTATGGCAGACAGATCCGGGTTGCCGTCCGTGATGCCTACGGTACTATAACCAAGTTCAGGATCATCTATCCATATATGCACGGGGAAAAAGGATACTGAAAGCACATCTTTCTGCTTCTCCATCTTTTTCATAGCTGAAAATATGTTTCTGAAAGGAGGAAGAAAGTCAATGTTTATGCCACCGCCCTTCAGCAGTTTCATCTTCTTAACCATCATCACCGGTTCTATCTCGCCAAAAACAGTTCGTATCAGCAGATCTCCTGCCCGGAAGGCTGTCTTGAAGTGATCTCTGTGCGGGTTAGTATGATAACCAACAATTATATCGGTATTCTCTGCTCTTCGCTTTGTAACATTAGCATGAAGGTCAAAGGTAACTGCGATCACTGTTTCCGGCCCGACGAGTTCCCTGATTGATTTAATAAGATCACCTTCAGGGTCAATCATACCCTCTACTCCCATCGCTCCGTGCAGCGAGAGGTATATGCCATCTACCCTCGCCTGTTTCCTGACCTCTTCAATGATCAGGTTTTTGATTTTGGCGTAGAAGAGGCTGTCAACCGGACCGCCTGACATTGACTTCGCCTGCACTATAGGTATAGCCTTTATTCTACCACCGCCGGTCTTATCAACTGCTTTCAGGAATCCGGCAAGCTGTTTGCCCTCCTCCATAGCTGAGGCTATCACATCTCCCCCTAAGAAAAGGTGGTCAGCTTTAAAATTAAGTTCCGTTGTGATAACTGGTGAGAAACTGTTCACCTCATGCATGAACTCGGCAAAGAGTATAATATGGGGTTCCGTCTGTTCAGGCTGACCTCCGGGCAATGAACATGATGATGCTAAGGCCATAATAATCACAGCTGAAACAGCAAGAATGGGACGGATAAGAGAGTGTTTTGCATTCATAAGGCAATCTGTTTACAACAAAGATAGGAAAAGAACCATTTATTAGTCAGCTGAGTGTGGCTTCCCACCCTGCCTGGGAATGCCTGAGGATTTTGATCCGATATTTTAGCGAATTATATTATTGTTTTAATGCGGCCTTTGTAAACATATAATCAGGAATATCCTGATCAAATTTAATTTTGGTCATTTTGAATTCTGTTCCGCTGCCATCCTTAAGCATATCTTTATAAACCATGCTCATCGGGAACCACCGGCCATCTATCTGCTTAACATCCGTGAGAGTAGTCTGTTTAAGCAACTGACCGCTCTTAGCATACATATCCTGTTTCAGGGGAACAAAGCGTTCTGAGTCCACCCATATTTTCTGTGAAAAATATGCTGCATCATCAACCACAGCAGTTAACTCCAGGATGATAGTATTTCTTCCTTCAATGGCTTCGTTGCCAATAACCTTTGCAGAATATATCTCAGTGAGTTTGCGGTCGTCCATCATGTCTTCGTATGACAGGTCGGAACCCATTACCGACTGACGCAACATATGACCTGATATCTGAATAGTCCGGTCGGTGGATGGTGAATAAATCCAGAGAGCATTTTCAAGCTTTAACATCTTTGTTCCTTGTTCACGTGCCGGGCTTAAGTATTCGGTAAAAGATTGTTTATCACCTACCGAATAGGATATGGAAGTTATTGTCCGGCTGTTTCGCCGTCCATGAATTGTCATCTCCGATTCTACAATCCTGTTCTTCGATGACATATTTTTGTCAACCTTATCGAGTATCACCTTGCCGTCCTGAGCTGTTGCTCCGGTAAGAATCAGTGATACTATTGCCAGTGCAAATATCTTTTTCATCATATTATTGTTTAAATTTCAATGGTATTATGAACCCCGAAGGGCTCACCGAAGGAAAACAATGTGAGTTTCATTTTTCTGTATTTATCTTATTTCGTGTTTATCAAACCTCCAGTTCATGGAACAACTGTGATGTTTTCCTTTTGTATATGGCAAATCCTGCGAGGGCGCTCCCCAGCACAGTAGCCAGAACCCCTGGTATAAAGCCTATATAGTACTGCGAGATAGTAACCTTAGCCCTGAAAACAGAGGGCATCATCATTCCCATATTCTCTATCATGGCTGAAAAATCAATACCATGAGTCTGCATACGGTAAGAGAGTGCCAGTCCAAGGATGGTGCCAATTATTGAACCAATGAGCCCGATCAGTATGGCTTCAAGAATGGTAGTCCAGTAAATATGTTTCTTTTCTTCACCCAGAGCCAGGCGGACACCAAATTCACTGTAGCGGCGAAGCCCTCCAAGCAATCCGGTATTCCATAGCACAATCGACATGGCAATAATGAAAATCATGACCATAATGGCTCCCATATTGTCTATTATGGCCAGGTATCCTTCCATTCCGGCATCTTGTGACAGGGGTGTCATCAATGGTGAGAATTCATCATTCTCTGAACTGTATTTTGAATTATATGAGTCTGCCAGTGATCTGGCTGTCAGATCATCGTAAACTCCATCTTTATAATAACCGAGGATCTCACTGGCTGCATCTTCCATATCCAGAGCCATCTGGGCATCTCTGATATCCATAAATATGGCACCACGATCAAGCATTGCGTTGCCGAACTTTATTGTACCACTTACAGTAAAAGTTTGAAACATCATGCTGCCGTTCATGGTTGAGCCGAACAGTGTTACTTCATCTCCAACGGAAACGTTGAATTTATTGGCAAAATCATCACTGATCAAAGCTTCGCCCTGCTTCTGCGGTAATGCTCCTTTTACAATGGAATTAGGAATATTCATCCTCTTCACTTCTTTGCTGTCAGGCGAGAGGAGGTCAATAGCGGTACCAACTGCAGGCCCCTGTCCGCGGGTCTCACCATTCTCATCAGGCACATCCAGAAGGCCACCTGTACGAATACGTTCCACCCATTCCAGGTCAGGGTATTCACTTTGCAACTGACTAATCAGGCTGGTGACATCCATCAGCGCCAGGTCATTGGGATTCTGGTCAGCATTTTCTGAGTAGGCACGGGTCACCACTTTTACATGGCCTGATGCAAATTTGGCATTCAAATCAATCATATCCCCCAGGACGCCCTTAAGGAATCCACTCATAAATACAGTCAGAAATACGCCAAGTGATACTACTATAACCGGAAGAAGGCTACGGCTTTTGTCTCTAAGAATTCCTTTAAATATAAAACGTATCATTGTAGTTTTCCTTTAAGTGCTTCTGTAGGTTTCATTTTTGAAATTTTTCTGGCAGGCAGATAACTGACAATTGTAGCCGCCACTACTACCAGAATAATAGTGAACAGTATCAGCCCGATACTGTAATAGGGATATATGGCTTCTGCTATAGGAATATCCAATGACATATCCTCAAATCCCATTCTCAGTCCGGTTTTGTTTAGCAACAGAAGCAAGGGTACACCATAAGCTGCCCCAAGTAGAACCGCCAGTATGCTGTGGGCTCCTCCTTCGATAGTAAAGATTCCAACCACCTGTGCACGTGTCATCCCCAGTGCTATATAGGTTCCTATCTCTTTTTGTCTGCGGAATATGGAGAGCACCTGTGTGTCGAAGATCGCGATTAGTGCAATAATCATAAGTAATGCCTCAAGAATCGATCCGCCAACCTTTTTCGATTGAATAATTTTATCCATATCAGCCAGCAGGAAACCGAGATCTTTGAACTCCCAGCCCTGAAGATCACGCATCTCAAAGCCGTCTCCTGCTACCAGTAGTGTAGCCTCATTGTCCATCCCCATCATTGCCTGAAGATTTTCAAGTGATATATATATCTGTCCCTTGTCTGCAGAAGGCACATCACATTCGAATATTGAAGCAATCTGAATTTCACGTGCATCAAAAGTGCCATTCTTGTCTCTCCATCTCACAAGCAATTTGTCATTAACTTTCAGGTTGGCTGATTTAGCCATGCTCTTACCAATTATGGCATAATCAATACCGTTGGACGTCGGAAGTGAAGCGGTTGGTAGCTTTAAAATGGTTTGATCAGGGTCAACCCCGCGGAGTATCACTCCCTTCATCCTCCCCTGTGGATAGGCGGTGGCCTGGGCAATCAGGACAGGTGTAAGGTTTTTCTTACCTATCTCTTCCTGTATCTCTTTTGTGATAGGTCTGTGTGAGTCTTCAATGGTATAGGGGTCATACTTATCATAGGAGGGATGCCAGAACTGTCCCACGCCTGTTTCCCAGGCAATAGTGTCCCTGCGGCTCTGCCTGTTCCAGCCATCGATCATGCCATTGTAAAAAATGATCAGGACAAAGGCAAAGGAGAGGGCAAGTACATTGAGCCAGGTTCTTAAGCCTGCACCCATTAAGTTTTTATATGCCAGTTTAAGTGATAACATCATCTTAGTTTTTTGAATTGTTCATGATTTCGTCTTTCACAATCCTGCCATCTTCCAGGCTTACTATACGGTTGAGATATTGCATGACCTTCTCATCGTGGGTGGCAAAAATAAATGTGGTCTTAAGCTCCCTGTTCAGTTCCTTCATAGTGTGAAGTATATTGTGGGAGTTTTTTGAGTCAAGATTTGCTGTTGGTTCATCAGCAAGTACAATCTCAGGTCTTTTGACCATCGACCTTGCTATCGCAACACGCTGACACTCGCCCCCTGACAGCATTGCCGGCTTCGATTTAACCTTATCGGTAAGTCCTACCCACTCCAGTGCATCCATAACTGCTTTTTTTCTCTGTGACGCAGAAAGTGATTGCAAAAGGAGTGCAAACTCAACATTTTCATAAACCGTGTAAACAGGCAAGAGGTTGTAGGTCTGAAAGATAAAGCCTATGTGTTTATTCCTGAGCTGTGCCGATTCTTTATTTGATAAAGAGGGGATCGATCGGTTGAGGACAATAACTTTGCCTTCCGAGGGAGTATCAAGAGAACCAATTATGTTCAACAGAGTGGTTTTTCCTGAGCCACTCGGACCAACAAGGCCGGCAAATTCACCCTCTCCAAAGTTGAGACTTACGTCGTTTAACGCTGTGAATTCCGACTTTCCGACAGGGAAGCGTTTAACAAGTTTTTCAATTGTAATGATAGCGGAATTTTCCATTTCTATTATTATTATTATTAATGATTTAGTACAAGCATAATCTGAATGCCTCGTCCGGCAAACAGGTTCTGATCGCCGCCCTGAGTCGGAATATTGTATTTTTCAGGGTTCCAGTAGCCCATAAGAAATAGTGTAATGTTGCTGAACTGTTTTTGCCAGTTAATAAAGTTATAAGCATTTTTGTTTTTCCAGTCATAATATACAATGCCACTTATATTATCAAAGATGCCAAGCGGGTAGGACACTGACAGAAGAGAAAATGAAGTCGTATTTTTAAACCTGAATGCCTTCTCGTCATTTACGGAAAGTAATTGTTCATAAACGACATTGATTCCGTTTCCGATACCAAATGTATAATCCACTCCGGCGTTAAGGATCTCCTGATTTGTAAATAAGCCCAGATCTTCACTTTTGTTGGTCCATGAACCTTCCATCCAGAGGCCTACAACCAGATCGAGTTTAATATCGAATCCGATTTTGTTTTCAGAGACCTTGCTAAAGGGTGGGACTATTCCCGCGAGTCCACGGGTATCGGCAACACGATGATGAAATGAAAGAGCAGCTTCGCCTGTGGGTACGGGTAATTGAATTCTTCCTCCAACCTCAGGATAGTGAGTGTTTGTTCCGGCAAATTCCCATCCTCTCGGATCTTTATTGCCAAATAGACCCCAAAGCCAGATATTGGCATTATTTAGGAAATAGTAACGGCTTAAAACTCCCCAAACCCCATCAGTAAGATGCAATGGATCACGTGGATCAACCTGGTCAAACCACATTAGCGGACGAAGGAGGGAAGCAGATCCGAAATTTATTTTTTGCAGGCCTGCCCGTATCTCAAATTGTCTGGTCGAATACCTTGCCCATAACCTGTAAGGTTTAAACTGACCTGTTGTATGGAGAGAATCAAATGGACTTAATCCGGCGGTTCCATTCACGTTAAATGAAGCCTCAAAATCTATTAGGTGATCTTTCGTCAGAGAGATGTTGTAATTTAACTGCGGAATATATCTTAAGCCTCCATAAAGCGGCAAGTCATTGCTCCCGTTATATAGCGTCCAGGCGGATGCCTGGCCACTGAATCGAAGGCTGTCTTTTACCTGTGAGTTCGCCGGTACTACCAACAAAATGAACAAAAATAAAATTATAAGACCTTTTAGCATAACTCAATCTTTGGGCAAGATGCCATAAACAAACAGGTTCGTTAGTTCCATTATAAGGTCCTGCGGAGATTTATACAATTTAAGGAGATCTTCATCAGTGATAAAAGGAGTTGTTTTCAGAATAAAGTATGTGAGGAACTCGATATTAAGATCTTTTCGTATCCATCCATTCTTTTGTCCCTTTCTGTAAAAATCTATTATTTCTACAATTGTGGATTTTGATTTTTCCTCTATGTAACCTTTTAGTTCCAGTTCAGGATTATTATAGAAATCCTGCAGAAACTCCGGACTGATATTGTTTGTCCCCTCAAGCTTCAAACAAAGCATTTTCTTCATTTTTTCTTCAGGAGTGGAATTCTCACGGGTAATTTCCCTGAATTGCACCATACTCATCTCGTAAAGATTATCAAGTATTTTTCTGGCGAGTTCAAGCTTACTCGGAAAAAACCTGTAAAAAGTCATTTTACTGGTCTTTGCTTCACGGCAAATCTCGTCAATTGTTACCCTGCGGAAACCGTGTTTCCAGAATAACTCCTTTGCAATATCAAGTATAGCATTGTATTTTTTGTTGTTTTTAATATCTCCCATTTCTATACAATTGTTATGATAATCTTACAAAGATACGATTAATGTCTTATAATACCTATATAGTAACATATATTTATTATAATATAGAACTCTTTGACAATTGACCCCTCAGAGTCACAAAGTATTTATGCTGCAAAAGGTTTGAATATATAGCTTTTGCAAAAATGAAGGCAAGAGTTAGCCCGATTATTATTTGGACATGTTGTGTTTCCCAACGTAAGAACCGGGTATGGTATCGATAGAAGGCCTCAAAGGTTACCTTCCTGTTGCCGCGGTCAGTATCCTGCAATGCCATGTAGGCCTAACCCAAACCGCACTTACCTGAAGAGTTGAGGCAGAGGATAAGCAATCCTGATGTCAGAATGAATGTTAATTTTGCAACGCGCCAAAGCCGGGAAGCTAAAACTTCACAGCTAAAAGGCATGCAATACTACTTATATGGAAAAAACTCTATTTGATCTCCTCGTCTGGATCTGGATATTTATAGCAATAATCATATTCATTTTACTACTGTTTGTCACCGCCCCTTACGGCAGACATGCAAAAAGCACATGGGGTGCCACCGTTCCGAACAGGCTTGGCTGGTTCATGATGGAACTCCCCGCGCCGCTCATATTTCTGCTGCTGGTTATCACGGGAGGTGCTCCCAAAACAGCGGTGGTATGGGTTGTGACTGCACTCTACCTGTTACATTACACCAACAGATCAGTTATATACCCGCTGAGGATCAGAACAACCGGAAAAGAGATGCCTCTTGTGGTTGCGCTTATGGCTGTCCTATTCAATTTTGTGAACGCCGGATTTTTGGGGTATTATACTGGCACGCTGCATACGCATTACAGCAATGAGTGGCTGACAGACCCGCGGTTTATTGCCGGTTTGGCTGTATTCATTGCAGGCATGGTGATCAACATGACCTCTGATCAAAAACTGATATGCCTGAGGAGAAATAAGAAGCACAATGGTTACCAGATTCCGCGTGGTGGTCTCTTTGAGAAGGTATCATGCCCCAATTTCTTCGGTGAGATAGTTGAATGGGGAGGCTATGCCATTCTCTGCTGGTCGCTGCCGGCGCTCTCCTTTTTCATCTGGACCTTCTGCAACCTGGTTCCAAGGGCGCTCTCTCACCACAGGTGGTACAGGAGACACTTTGCAGATTACCCCGGTGAAAGGAAAGCTGTCTTGCCCTATATTTTGTAAATTGCCGTTTCAAATAATCCGAAAATGAAGCAAGCCTACCTGACATGGCGTCTCAAATTCTTCTGGCTGGTCTTCTTCGCTGTCGCGATGGGGTTTCTTGAAGCCATTGTGGTCGTATATATCAGGGAACTCTATTATCCTGAGGGATTTGCCTTCCCCCTGAAGCTGATGTCTCCCAATCTGATAACAATTGAATGGATCAGGGAGATTGCGACGCTCATGATGCTTGCGGGGGTGGGAATTCTTACAGGGAGAAACAACCTCCAGAGGCTTTTTTATGCTCTTTTTGCATTCGGGATATGGGATATCTCCTATTATGCGGCGCTGAAGCTGCTGGTTGGCTGGCCGGCTTCCCTCCTAACATGGGACCTCTTGTTCCTCATCCCCGTCTCATGGATGGGTCCGGTACTAGCCCCTATGGTCAACTCGGCAACAATGATACTAATGGCTCTTCTGCTGGTTGGAAGGCAGGAAAAGGGTTACTATGTTAAAGTCGGCATTTCAGACTGGATACTGATAATCGGCGGAGCACTGGTGGTACTTTATACCTACCTGGTTGACTATACCAGGCTGATCATTGAGAGCGGAGTACTCTCAAAAAATGCTGCTCCGGAAGCAGGGGAGCAATTTTCAGCTATGATAACAAACTATATACCTGATCATTATAAATGGATCTTTTTCATAGCAGGCGAAGTTCTGATGCTGGCCGCATTGATCAATATCCTTGTAAGAAGTCGTAAATATTCAAAAGATGAAACAGTTAACTAACCTTACAGTTTTTATTATGCTTTTACTTGTTTTGCCAGGCTGCGGCAACCGGAAGGGAGGCCCCGCAGAGAGCAGTGATCCTTACATCTGGCTCGAGGAGGTTGAGGGTGAAAGATCCCTGGCCTGGGCCCGCGAGCAGAACCGGCTCTCCGATGACTCCCTCACCACAATTCCGCAATTCACGGAACTGCGTGACAGGTTTCTCGAGGTGTTCAATGACAGGGAGCGGATAATATATCCTGATGTTACAGGTGCCATGACTTATAACCTATGGCAGGATGAGAATAACGAGAGGGGGCTTTGGAGAAGGATGCCGAAGAAGGATTATCTCGCCGGCAAGAATGTGTGGGAGCCTGTTCTTGATCTTGATCTCCTGTCAGCAGAGGAGGGGCGGAAATGGGTCTTTGGAGGAGCATCATGGCTTGGGCCGGAGAACCGCTATTGCCTCCTATTTCTATCTGACGGCGGTAAGGATGAGACCGTCATACGGGAGTTCGACGCCATGACAAAAACATTCGTTGAAGGTGGCTTCACTGTGGCAGAGAGCAAGGGCAGTGTGGCATGGGTTGACATGGATCATATACTGGTGGCCACCAATTACGGTGCCGGAACAATGACCTCATCAGGTTATCCGGCAGCTGTGAAGATGTGGAAGAGAGGCGCTGACCCTTCTGATGCTGTTGCGGTGCAACAGACTGATACTGCAAACATGGGTCTGTTTGTCAGCGGCAGCTATCTAAACGGAAAGCAGTATGTCATTATGGATGAGAGAATAGGCTTTTATGAATCAAATGCCTTCCTCCTTACATCTGACGGATTGGAGAAGCTTGACATCCCTAAGGATGTTGAAATCAGGGGGATGTTCAGGGATAAGTTGTTACTCTATCTGCAGTCTGACTTGACTGTCAGTGGGGAGACCTTTAACAGGGGGACACTGGTCAGTTATGACCTCTCCTCGTTGCACTCCGCCAAACCATTTGTAAGAGTAATCTATCAGCCCGATGAAAGATCAAGCTTCGCTGGCGTATTGACAACGCGTGATTTCATTGTTGTTGCCACCATGGAGAATGTGCAGGGAAGGTTGCGGGTCATTCGTCCCGTTGACGGAAACTGGATCAGCGAGACAGTTCCGGTACCGGAGTCCGGCATGGTTGGGCTTGCCGGTTCTGATGACCAGTCGAACGATTATTTCTTCATCTTCAGTAACCCGGTCACACCCACCACACTGTATCACGGTGACGGCAAACAGGTAAAGGCAATCAAAAAGCAGAAGGATTACTTTAATGCCGGAGGGCTCACCGTAGGCCAGTATGAAGCTGAATCAAAAGACGGTACGAAGGTCCCCTACTTTATTGTTCACGCGGCTGACATAGTTTATGACGGCAGTAATCCTACCCTGGTATACGGGTACGGAGGCTTCAACAGTTCCAGTCTTCCGGGTTACAGTGCCATCACAGGCATAGGCTGGCTTGAAAAAGGAAACGTTTATGTTATTGCCAACATACGCGGCGGAGGCGAGTTTGGGCCTGCATGGCACCAGTCGGCTCTGAGGGAAAAGAGGCAGAATGCCTATGACGATTTCTTTGCCGTGGCCGAAGATCTTATAAAGAAGAACATAACATCACATGAACATATGGGAGCCTATGGATGGAGCAATGGCGGCCTTCTTGCCGGTGTGGCACTGACACAGAGGCCTGATCTCTGGAATGCCGTAGTCGTCGGTGCTCCCCTTCTTGACATGAAAAGATACTCTAAACTTCTCGCCGGAGCCAGCTGGATGGATGAATATGGCAATCCTGATGTGCCCGCCGACTGGGAGTTTATAAGCCGTTACTCACCCTATCAGAATGTGAAGGAAGACATTAAGTATCCACGGCCATTATTCATAACCTCAACCAAGGATGACAGGGTTCACCCCGGTCATGCCCGCAAAATGGCGGCTAAGATGATTGACATGGGCCATCCGGTTTACTATCATGAGACCATTGAGGGCGGGCACGGTGCAGCATCAACACACGCTCAGGAAGCCGATATGTGGGCATTAATGTATACCTATCTCAACCGGCAGCTTGTTAAGTAACAGAAAAAAACGTAAGAAAAATGAAGCTAAGAATAGTGATTGCCGCTTCCCTGATAATAATTCTATCAGGTCAAAGCATTAATTCCCAGAGCTATGACGTCGGATCAAATGCTGGTGCTGACAGATACCGGACTAATACCAGCAGATCCCTGGCTGATGTCACCATACCTCAGGCTGATATCACCAGCGCCCGCGCTGATGTCACACAATCTCTGACTTGCGGCCCAGCTAACGGAGCACTTGTCATTGCAGGTGGCGGGAGATTGTCAGACGGCATAATTGAGCGTTTCATTGAGCTTGCCGGCGGACCCAAAGCGGTGATAGTATATGTTCCTACAGCTGCAGGTGAAGGAGACTATCCTGACAGTTCAGCCAATTTCCTTAGAAAAGGGAGAGCATTAAAGGTTACCGTGTTGCATACCGCCAACCGTGATACTGCTAACAGCACTTATTTTACCCGGCAGCTTTCTGAGGCAACGGGAGTCTGGTTTGGCGGAGGGCGCCAATGGTACCTGGTTGATTCATATAAGGGAACTCTGACAGAGGCAATGTTCAAAGCTGTGCTCGAACGTGGGGGCGCCATCGGTGGTTCCTCGGCCGGTGCAACAATACAAGGCTCCTTTCTGGTCAGGGGAGATACGAAAAATAACCAGGTAATGATGGGTGACCACCAGGAGGGGTTCGGGTATGTAAAGAATATTGCCATCGATCAGCATGTACTGGCCCGCAACAGGCAGTTTGATATGTACGGGGTAATCAGGGAACACCCCGAGCTGCTTGGAATCGGGATAGATGAAAATACGGCTGTTGTGGTGCAGAAAGACACCATGGAAGTTATCGGTGCCAGCTATGTTCTGGTCTATGACGGCTCTTTCTGGTCGCGAGAAGGAAGTGACCTCAAAAAACCGCCTGCAGAAGATCTTCGTTTCTATTTTCTCAGAAAGGGCGACAGGTATAACCTCCCGCTGAGGAAGATTATTGAATAGATGGGATTACATCAATTGCTGCCTGGCGGCTCCGGAAACTATCGGATATGCCTGGCTGCTCCAGGGATTATCTGAAATGCCTGGCGGCTCCGGAAACTATCGGATATGCCTGGCTGCTCAATATGATTATCTGATATGCTCAGCTGATTTCCGGATTGTCAGATGATAACTGTTTCCGGAGGCAGATCATCAATGTCATTTTACGGTCAATTATGTTAACTTTATTGGCTTAAATTCTTAAAACCATAAAAATGAAAAAGATCATTTCCCTTTCGTTACTGCTGCTGTTTTTTGTCGCCGCGCATTCACAACCCCTTACTCCGAAGGAGATAGACAAGATTACAGAGCAGACTATGCAGGCTTTCAATGTACCTGGTATTGCCGTTGCCGTGATTAAAGATGACAAAGTGGTGTATCAGAAGGGTTACGGGGTCAGCTCAATAGCCACAGGCAAAAAGATGGATGAGAATACACTCTTTGCAATAGCATCGAACTCCAAAGCTTTTACCTCTGCCACCCTGGGTATACTCATTGATGAAGGGAAGCTCACATGGGAGACAAAGGTGATTGATGTTATTCCGGAGTTCAGGTTATATAGCTCATATGTCACAGAAGATTTCAACATAAAGGATCTTCTCACCCACCGCAGCGGCCTGGGTCTGGGTGCCGGCGACCTGATGATGTGGCCTGATTCGGCCTCATTCACAAGGAACGATATAATTCACAACCTCAGATACCTAAAGCAGACCTCATCTTTCCGCACCAAATATGATTATGACAACCTACTCTACATTGTTGCAGGTGTGGTTGTTGAGAGAGTCTCCGGCAAGAGCTGGGAGGAATTTGTTGAGGAGAAGATAATGCGTCCGTTGGGCATGGACCATTCAGCTGCTTCTATCAACAGGCTGAAAGACAAATCGAACATCATTGACGCGCATGTTCCCGTCAACGGCGTGTTGCAGGTAGTGCCAAAGCATGAAAGTGATGTACACAATCCTGCCGGCGGCGTTTTCAGCAGTGTGGCCGACATGAGCAAGTGGGCCATTATGCAGATGAACAACGGAAAATACGGGCCAAACCTTGAGAAGCAGATATTCAGCGAGAAAGTCCACCATGAGATGTGGACACCGCAGACTATCCTTCCGGGAAGAACAGGCGGTCCGTACAAGAGTCATTTTGCAGCTTACGGCCTGGGATGGAGCCTCACTGATGTCAGCGGATACAGCCAGGCTTCGCATACCGGATCACTGATGGGCATAGTCACACAGGTGACCCTGATACCTGAGTTGAAGCTCGGCATCATCGTCTTCACCAACCAGCAGGCAGGCGCTGCCTTTACAGCTATCACCAATACCATCAAAGACGGTTACCTTGGTGTCAAGGGCAACAACTGGGTGGCCACGTTAAGTGCAAATGCATTGCGCAGCGAGGCTGAGGCTAAGAAAATCACCGAAGAGGTGTGGGCAAAAGTTGAAGCACAGCGTGCAGGGGCAACGCAGCCGACTAATCTGTCAGCCTATGCCGGCACCTATACTGACAACTGGTTCGGCAATATCATCATCTCAGAGACCAACGGCAAGATGAGGTTCAGATCAGTGAGATCACCCAAGCTCAGAGGTGACATGATCTTTTATACAGGCAATACTTTTATCATCAGGTGGGATGACCGTACCCTTGATGCTGATGCATATGCAGTCTTCTGTCTTGACAAGGAGGGCAAGCCTGAATCATTGACCATGGAAGCAATCTCCCCACTCACAGACTTCAGCTTTGATTTTCATGATCTTTATCTTAGGAGAGCGAAGGTCAGTAAATAGGGATTTTTTATGCGTACTATCTTTTATAATGCAGTCTTTTTTACCGGTGATGAGCTGGTGCGTGACAAGGTGCTGGTAACTGAAGGAGAACGTATCACAGGTTTTGCTGACGACACCGGGAGCGATGACAATGCGCTTCGCATCAACTGCAGGGGCAATCTTGTCACGGCCGGGCTTATCGATCTGCAGATAGCCGGTGGAGGCGGATATCTCTTTTCCGCCTACCCTACTGCGGAATCACTTGATAAGATTGCAGATGCAATAGTAGCAACAGGAACCACCGGCTTCCTTCTTGCGTTACCGACCAACAGCAACGATGTCTACAGTGATGCTTTCAGGACACTCAGGGGGAATAAGCATCATGCGGTGCTTGGGCTTCACCTTGAAGGCCCTTTTATCTCCGTAGCCAAGAGAGGAGCTCACCCCACAGAGCTGATCAAAACGCCTACTGCCGGGAGCGTCGCCGCCCTCATCAGTGAAGCCGGAGGCACTATCAGGATGATGACTGTTGCGCCCGAGGTTTGTACCCCGGAAATAATAGGTATGCTGAGGCATGTCGGGATCATCGTCTCGGCAGGACACAGTAATGCCACATTCATGGAAGCGAAGGCCGGCTATGACATGGGCATAGAGACCACCACTCATCTCTTCAACGCCATGTCACCCCTTCATCACCGTGACCCAGGCCTGCCGGGTGCTGTTTTTCTCTCTGACAGTGCCCGCGCCAGCATCATTGCTGATGGGATACATGTTGACTTTTCCACGCTGGCGATAGCCAAGAAGATCATGAAAGAGAGGCTCTTCCTCGTGTCGGATGCGGTGGAGGAGAGTGACCGTGGTACATACCGGCATGTGAGACAGGCTGACAGGTACACACTGCCTGACGGCACACTCTCGGGAGCGAAGCTGACGATGCTTGAAGGCGTCAGAAACTGTATAGTCCATGCAGGCTTTGATCGTTATGAAGCATTAAGGATGGCCACCCTCTACCCTGCCCGGCTGATCAGGGCGGATGACAGGGGGCTCATCGCTCCGGGGGCCAGGGCTGACCTGATCATGACGGATGAAAACATGAACCTGCAGGGTCTTTTCTTTAACGGGAAGATGGAACTTCAAAAATGATATTATGGCATTATTAGGAATTGACTTGGGAGGAACGAAGATTGCCTTTGCACTCTTTGACCGCGAAGGTAACATCAGGAATAAAGAGACG
>CAYQNT010000023.1:27520-28777 GCA_964418865.1 uncultured Rikenella sp. | reverse complement strand
CCCTCAGTCAGCAGTCGGCAGTCAGAAATCAGTCTGCAGCCCTCAGTCAGCAGTCAGCAGTCAAAAATCAGCCTGCAGTACTCAGTCAGCAGTCGGCAGTCAGAAATCAGTCTGCAGCCCTCAGTCAGCAGTCGGCAGTCAGAAATCAGTCTGCAGCCCTCAGTCTGCAGTCTGCAGTCAAAAATCAGTCTGCAGTACTCTTAAGGAAGACGGTTGGTTGACTACTTGAATTTGGCTGGATTTTGGATTATAAAACTGATTAACCGTCCAATCTCTTTAGAGCGATTTTCACATTCGCTATAGATCTCTTCAGAGATGTATTTACATTCAAAGGCAAAGTTCAGCCAGACCTGCGTTTCTGAGTTTTCCATATCTGCATCTGACATCTTGCTTATAAAATGGGCCTCATACTGGCGTTTGCGATAACCTTCACCAATATTCGAGCATACAGATCTTGATGATCTACGGATCTGGGAAGTAAGTGAATACAACTCATCGTTAGGGAATTGTTTGCTGAAATTATAAATCTCCATTGCCAGACTGAATGCCTTCTGGTAAACTATTAAATTCTTGAATCCACTTTGCATAACCATTTTATTAATTACTAACTCTGTTTTGACTGCCGACTGCTGACTGCTGACTGCTGACTGCTGACTGCCGACTAGAAGACGACCCTAACTTGCCCCTTTAGCTCCTGCTTCAGCTCCGTTCCAAAATCCTTCCCGGAATCGGTAAAGGCATATTTTACCCTAACTTCCACTCTCTCAGCAGGCTTCCATGAGAGCATGATGAAAGAGCGGGTCATCTCACCATATAGTGCCGGCACACTGAATGAAGAGAGCAGGTCATTCTCCCAGGCATAAAGGCGACTGTCCCATCCTCCGGTGGAGCAGAGGGCATACCTGAACCAAAGTCTCAACGGAACACTGCGGAAGGCGTAGGAGAAATCCTGACAGAGCAGATACCCCTTCTCTTGCACAGGGGAAGTGAATGATGCTGATGCCCGTGTGGTGAGATTCAAGCCCGGGGCCGGTTTGCTGTTGAAGACAAAACCTACCTGTTGCCTGGTGTGTGTCACTGACACAGCTGTGCCCGTCTCAGAGGCAGTATCATATTCACGTGATGAGGAAGAATAGGTTAGCCTCATAGAGATATCATCACGTGGCTGGTATTCTCCTTTTATCTCTATCCTGTTGCCATATGAAGGCGACGAGGAGCGGTAGCGTGGCCATGGTATCCGGTAATGATCAGCCGCTG
>CAYQNT010000023.1:16947-27510 GCA_964418865.1 uncultured Rikenella sp. | reverse complement strand
AGGCCTGTCTCGTTACCCGACCCGGATCCTGCCCTGAAGGCACCTGAGTGAAAAGTATGGTAGTCAGGAGAGAAATGGCGGGCAAGGATATTAAATGTAACCCTTGGCGATGGTTTTGCCCTGAACCCCGCAGTAGCTGCCCATGAACCGGGAAGGCTAAGTCCGGCTTCGGCAAAGAACAGAACCGGTCCGGTGCCTGTCCTGAGGTCTGCAGCTACATTCAACAATCGGCTGCCGTCAAAGGAATGGATGTTCTCCGGTTTGCTTCTGTCAGGGAGGAAAGGCAGGGAGAACCATGTTGCTGATGCAGTCACCCCTCCCCTGATCTTATCTGCCCCGGCAATAAGATGAATGCCGGCAACAGACTCCGTGAGGCTGTGGTGTGCCTCGCGCTGCGACTGACTGACGTGAAGGCCACCCTTGACAAGATTTGTCACACCGGCGGTAGTACTATCTTCACTATACAGTATCCGTGCATCTATTTTGTTTGATGATGCAAAAAGCACTGCTCCGGCATTCATGCTTCCAAGCATCAGGCTAACACCACGGAAGAAGTTGTTTTCTTCTGTAGATGAGTATGGCATGGCGGAGCTTCTCCCCGACATGAACGACGGAGAGCTGAGCCATGAACCCATCCACCGGCTACTGTTGAACACCAGTCCCTCGCCCATCCTCAGGGCATAGTCCCCGACAATGATACGGTCTATCAGCCCCTTCCCCTGAAATTGAATGTATCCGGAGAGGAAATCAGTACCGGAGGCATCTCTGAATGTGAACGGCTCGCCCGGATCATTCTCTGCCGTCAGGCCGAAGCTAAAACGACCTTGGTCATGTTTCATCTTCAACAATGATCGTACTCCTGCTTTCTCACTTTCACCGGAGATGAAGCGGGTTGAGGCCGTCAGGGTGACCATGGTCCGGCCATAGCTCCTGCCGTTGCTCTCCAGGGAAGGCTGAAGCGATATATAAGGGGCCATCAGTATTGCCATACTGCGGTCAAAGCCAGGAAGAAGGGCAAGCTCATAAAGGGTGGCCACATTACCGTTTTTTCTGACATGATCAGCGAGCACCATAACCTGAAACTCCGTCAGAAAAAAGAGTCTGGAGATCTCCTTTACATCTCCGCTGTTTATGCTTACGGGCAACGCTTGCAGGTCAGCCAGATCCTCAAGCAATGCGACAGGATCATAGTCCTCCGTAAGTGCCATTATCTCTTCGACAGACTCATTGAAACCCTGAGTTTCATTCTGGCCAAACAGGGGATCTGTGAGAAGTGCCAGTATCATGAACACAAAGATGGACCTGGTGATCATCAGATTGCGCATATAATCTTGATCATAATCATTAAGGCAGTCGGGAGGAGCATCTGATTACTCATGCGTTCTTGATAATTAGCTTTAGAACTACGATACGGATTATCTGACTTTTCATACATTCTTGTTAATGAGCTTTAAATCAGCTATAAAGATCATTTGATTGCCCATGTTAATGACACTGATGATGTCATGCCTGTAATGCTGTTCAGCAGAAACCCCACATCTGTCTTCAGCTTACCTGTCAGGAAACCGATGCCAAACGCAAATGCCGAAGGTGAGCTCATGTATCCTGAGCGTATAACCAACCTGTCAAGAACGCTCCAGCTTAATCCGCACTGTAGGGAGAGCGGTTCATCACTCACCTTGGAGCTCCCGATGGCAAGCAGAAGGTCATCGGATTGCCTCCAATGCAAGCCCGCCTCAATTGATGAAGGCAATGTATTGAGAGGTGCCAGGGGATTGAACAGATGTAGTCCGAGGGTCAGCGAGGGTGACAGGTCACAGGTCATCCCCGCCTCAAATGTTATGTGAGACACATCTCGGTATTCGCCAATGCTACGTTCCGAGATGAAGTCAACCTGCACTCCAATGGCAATGCCGTCGGTGATATTTACGGCGCTGCCCAGTCCCGTGAACACCCGGTAATAGTCGGCGTTGCCGTAATGAGTCGCCACAATACCCAGAGGTGCTGCCTTGATAGCAATGACAGCGCTTACTGCCTTTGATGAGAGTCCGGGCATCATGAAGCGGTTCTCCAGGGCAGCGGAGAAGCTTGTTGACGGGGCAGCAGTCAGCAGCGCCTGGTTATGGAAGCAGCTCCAGTGGCCGGGAGTGGCAGTCACTGCGAAGGCCATGCCGGTCTCGGCAGCACCATGAGGAATATAGAGAGCTTCACCGGCATGAAGGCCGGCTGCAATAAACAAAAGGGATAATACCGCATTCCACCGCAGCATCATGATGAGACATAATTATAGTCTCAAATTTATGACAGTAAAATGAGAAAGTCAAGTTTTTTTGGAAAAATACAATAGTGGGGCAATCTAACGGCTGTCGCCCCACTGACGGGGTTCTGTCTTGCGGTCATATGGTCTTGCGGTCTGGTGCTTCGCTTTGTCTGGCGGTGACTGCTTGCCACATGCCACATGCCCCTTGCTCCATGCTGGCTGCTGACTGAAGACTGAAGACTGAAGACTGCCGGCTGCTGACTGAGGGCTGCCGACTGCTGACTGAAGACTGCCGACTGCTGACTGAGGGCTGCCGACTGCTGACTGAAGGCTGCTGACTGCTGACTGAGGGCTGCCGACTGCTGACTGAGGGCCGCCGACTGCTGACTGAGGGCTACCGACTGCCGACTGCTGACTGAGGGCTACCGACTGCTGACTGCTGACTGAGGGCCGCCGACTGAAGGCTGCTGACTGCTGGCTGCTGACTGCTGGCTGCTGACTGAAGACTGAAGACTGAAGACTGCCGGCTGCTGACTGGGCTATGCCTTGATGTCCTTAATGTTTAGCTGCACTGAACTCTTGCCAAGAAACTCATTCATCTCTACGGAGTATGCTATGTCAACCACACCACCGCATTCGCGGAATATTTCCATCATGTCAGCCTGCCCAAAAGCAATGGCGCCAACAGGCTCAGCATTTTGGCGGACAAAACTAAGTTTCAGGTGCATACCATTATTGCCCACCGGCTGGCATGAGAGGGTCTTGACTCTTCGTGAGACAAACACCGGCGCCAGATTCTCCGGCCCGAAGGGTTGAAAAAGGTCAATGTTCTTAAATAACTCCGGCCCGACATCCTCAATAGGTATCTCCTCATCAACATTTATATAAGGAAAAAGATGCTCCTCCTTTATTGTTGCGCTGACGAACTTCTCAAAGCGTTCGCGGAACTGCGGCAGGTTCTCCTGCTTCAGGGTCAGTCCTGCTGCAAACATATGCCCGCCAAAACTCTCCAGCAGGTCAGAGCACGACTCAATAGCCTGATAGAGATCATATCCCGGCACGCTGCGTGCTGATCCGGTGGCAAATCCGTCTTTTGATTCGGTAAGTATCACCGTTGGCCGGTAATAGGTCTCTATGAGCCTTGATGCAACAATACCTATCACTCCCTTGTGCCATCCCTTCTGGAAGAGGACTGTTGTGCGGGTATTAACCATCATGTTATCATCACTGACCATGCGACGTGCTTCCGCTGTTATCTCAGTGTCTTTTATTCTCCGGTCGTCATTACTGTGATCAATGGCGTCACATATTATCAGCGCTTCCGACGGATTCTGTGATACCAGCAGTTCAACCGCCTTATTACCCGACTCCATCCGGCCTGCAGCATTTATGCGCGGACCGATGCGAAAGACTATGTCCTCAATGGTAAGGGGCATGCGTATCTTTGACTTCTCAATGAGCTTCTGAAAACCCAGCCGGGGCGATTCGTTGAGCTGTTTTAGGCCGAAGTAGGTCATTACCCTGTTCTCACCGTTCATGGGTACTATGTCTGATGCTATGCTGACAGCCACGAGATCAAGGTATGGTATTATCTTCTCAAATGGGATATTCTGCACCTTGCATAGAGCCTGTATCAGCTTGAAGCCCACTCCGCAACCAGACAACTCCTTGTATGGATAATCACATCCTGGCTGCTTGGGGTCAAGCACTGCCGTGGCATCCGGTATCACATCGCCCGGAAGGTGGTGATCACAGATGATGATGTCTATCCCCTTTGAGCTGGCATACTTCACCTTGTCAACAGACTTTATACCGCAGTCGAGCGCAATGATCAGACGGCAGTTCTCAGTGCCGGCATAATCAATACCCTTGATTGACAGACCATAGCCCTCATGATAACGATCAGGGATGTAATAGAGAAGATTGTGATGTCTCTCCCTCAGGAAAGCGTAAACCAAAGCCACTGATGTAGTACCATCTACATCATAATCGCCGTAAATAAGTATCTTTTCGTTGCGTGATATTGCAGTGCTTATCCTGTCAACGGCCCTGTTCATGTCTTTCATCAGGAAGGGATCATGCAGGGAACCGAGAGTAGGCCTAAAAAACTCCTCCGCCTGACTTTTCTTTGTGATACCCCGCTGCACCAGCAGGTTGGCGACAGCGGCAGGCACCGACATCTCTGTCGCCAGGGTCGTGACGACACGCTCGTCGCCCCTCCCTTTCAAGAGCCATCTTTTTTCCATTATAGTTATTTTTATTAATATTCATATCCAAAGACCTCCCCCATTATGATTCTCATCTTGTTCTTCACATCATCCATACTGACTTTTCTTCCTGTCTCCTTCTCAATGCTTGTCACTCCTTTGTCAGTGAAACCGCAGGGATTAATATAGTTAAAATATGAGAGGTCAGTGCTGACGTTAAGGGCAAACCCGTGCATTGTCACGAATCTTGACGCTCTTACGCCTATGGCACAAATTTTTCTTGCACGGGTACTGTTCCCCGTATCTATCCAGACGCCTGTAGCGCCCTCCAGCCGGCTGCACTCTATTCCATAGCCGGTGACACATCTTATTATCGCTTCCTCCAGCAGATGAATATATTCCCGCAATCCCAACTTTAGAATCTCCAGGTCGAATATCGGATATCCGACAAGCTGGCCGGGACCGTGGTATGTTATATCTCCGCCTCTGTCAATCTTGTAAAACGAAGCATCATGTGCCTGCAACTGTATATAGTCAAGCAGGAGGTTCTGGTCTGAGCCACTCTTACCGAGTGTATACACATGATTATGCTCAACAAAGATGAGACGATCAGGGGTTTTTTCTCCCACGCCGTCAGGGTTGCCCTTCTCCGCCACCTTGGCGTGGAAAAATCGCTCCTGGTATTCCCAGGTCTCCTTGAAGTCCTTCAGACCCAGATCGTCATATATTATCTTCAAACTCACGCTTCCGGTTATCTGTTTACATGCCGCTCCGCATGATATGAGCTACGTACCAGCGGGCTGCTCTCCACAAACTCAAAACCGATCTCAAGGCCCAGTCTCCGGTACTCTTCAAACTTCTCAGGCTCAAAGTACTCAATCACCGGTATATGTGCAAGGCTCGGTGCCAGGTACTGACCTATTGTAACTATTCTGCAACCGCTGGCAAACAGGTCATTCAGGGCTTCAATCACCTCCTTATGTGTCTCCCCCAGACCAAGCATCAGTCCTGACTTGGCCCGCACTCCCCGTGAGGCAATATGGCTCAGCACCGAGAGGCTCACCTCATACTTTGCTACTGACCTGATAAGGGGGGTCAGCCGTCTCACCGTCTCAATATTATGTGAGATGACCTCCGGGCCAGCATTTATCACCTTGTCAATGTCACCGGTGTTGCCCTTGAAATCAGGCACCAGCGTCTCTATTGTCACTCCAGGATTAACCTCCTTGATTCTTCTGATCGTATCAGCCCAGTGACCGGCGCCGCCGTCAGGAAGGTCATCACGGTCAACGGAGGTGATGACACAGTGTTTTAGCCGCATGGTCTCTACCGCCTGAGCCACCCTGTCAGGTTCTCCGGGGTCCGGAGGCAGCGGCTTACCTGACTTTGTGCCGCAGAACCTGCATGACCGGGTGCAAATATCACCGAGAATCATCAGGGTTGCAGTGCCGGTGTTCCAGCACTCACCTATGTTCGGACAATTCCCTGATGTACATATTGTATGGAGATGATTGTCTTCAACAAGACGCTTGACAAGAGTGTAGTTTTCCCCGCTTGCCCTCTCCATCTTAAGCCATAATGGCAGTCTCCTCTTGCCTGACATCCCTTTTTCCTACTGTATCATAATAATAGGCAAAGTTACATAATAAAAGACAAAGCTCGGGGTGAATTTTGCCATCGCGAAACAATGAAAGTGTATCTTTGAGCAATACTATCTGCATGCACTGCAATGGAACAAGAGCTGGTATCTTTTATGGAGGATGTGACCGGAGGTATTGCCTCGGTGGCCGGTTGGCTCTGGCAGAGGGGATGGGCTGAAAGAAATGCGGGGAACATCTCGGTGAGGGTAAATGGGAAAAACCTGATTTCATCACCGGACAACAGTCTCCATCAATATGTGCCGATTGAAAAGAGCTTCCCCTCTCTGGGCGGGGCGATAATCATGATCACAGGCACCAATACCAGGATGCGTGACGTGGCTGACGCTCCCCATGACAATATCCTCCTGATAAAAATTCATGCAGAGGGAAACGCTTACACTGTTCTCTCTCCTGTGGGGGCAACACTACTTCGCCCTACCAGTGAGCTTGTCACACACCTGTGCATCCATGAGATGCTGTCAAAACGCAAGCCTGATCACAAGGTGGTGATGCATACCCATGTCACGGAGCTGATAGCGCTGACCCAGATAAAGGAACTATGTGACGAACAGTCGCTTAACAGTATCCTTCTGGGCATGCACCCTGAGACGATCATCTTTATACCTTCAGGCGTGGGTTTCGTTCCATACCATCTTCCAGGCACACCAGCCATAGGCGATGCTACGGTAAATGCTCTCAAGGAGCATGATGTGGCCCTCTGGGAGAAGCATGGCCTCTTCGCCACAGGCAAAACACCCGAGGAGACCTTCGATATTGTTGACCTGCTGGCTAAGGCAGCCTCAGTGTGGTTTTTATGCCGCTCAGCGGGATATGATCCCGAGGGGCTTACCGGGAGCCAGCTTAATGAACTATCAAAGCTTAAATTCTGAAACACCCGTGCTCCCAAAAGATATAATCAATAGCAATACAATCAAGAATATAGATGTTCCCTCTTTTCAGGGAAGCAATCATACCTTATTTCTTATATTTAATATTTTGAATAAATGGAAACAGTTTACCTGAACGGACAATTCATTCCAAAAAACGAAGCTTTTATCAGTCCTGATGACCGGGGCTTTCTTTTCGGCGACAGTATTTATGAGGTAACCAAGTGGTACGGGGGATACTTCTTCGACCTTCCCGGTCATGCCGAAAGATTCCGGCGCAGCCTGAGAGAGACACGCATTGAATGGGATGATGCAGATAAGCTTGAACAGATATCAACTGATCTGATAAACCACAATGACCTTGGCTCCGAGTGTGCCATTGTCTATTTCCAGGCTACCCGCGGAGCAGCTCCACGTAACCACGCCTTCCCAAATCCGCCTGCCAAACCAACTGTCTACGGATTTGCCCGCCGTCACAGTGTCAACACCCTTGCAGCCGAGCGGGGTATTGGCATATGGCTAACACCTGACCCCCGCTGGAGCCGCTGCGACATCAAAACTACTGCCCTGATTGCAAATATACTGCCTTACCAGGAGGCGCATGACAAGGGTTATGATGAGGTGTGCTTCGTGCGTAACGGCCTCGTTACCGAAGGTGCCCACTCAAACATCTTTTTTTTTAAGAACGACACGCTTTACACTCATCCTGAGAACAGTGACATACTCGCCGGCATTACAAGGAAAAACGTCATCGCCCTGGCGAAAGCACATGGTATCAGCGTGGTTGAGGAGGCTGTGGCTGCAGACATGATACCCTACATGAACGAGGCATTTCTCTGCAGCACCACAAATGAGACAGTTCCTATACTGAAAATAAGTGACCAGATCATCGGCAACGGAACTCCCGGCCCGATAGCGAAAAAAATGCAGATGCTGCTACGAGATCTTATTCAGTCCCAGCATCCGCGTAGGTAAAATGTGTGTGGGCTGCAATTCTGTATGCCCTGCAGGTAACGGGAGATAACCCGGGTTTCAGGCTGTAGTGCCTGAAATGACATCTTCATCTGCATAAAATCAGAAATAAACTGATCCGGTTCCAACCTTTTTCAGACAACTTCGCACTATATATACGGAAGATGGACATTCAACAGGGTGAAATCAGCCAGACCGACAGAGAACTTGTTCGGGGTTGCCTGGAAAACAACAGGCTGGTCCAGCGTGCTCTCTACGAGGAGTTCAGCCCCCGGCTTTACTCTCTGGCATACAGGTTGACAGGTGACCATGATACCAGCAATGATGTCCTTCAGGATGCGTTCATTGATATCTTTAGATCTATGGCAAGCTTCAGGTTTGAATCATCACTTTATACCTGGATGCGCGCCATCACAATCAGAAATGCAATGAGATACCTGAAAAACAATGCCCGGTTACAAGTGGTAACGGACGAGATACCAGACCAGGCATCAGACATCTCGTTCAGTTTTACCGCGGAACATCTCGAGCTGGCTATTCTCTCCCTGCCCGGGCAGGCCCGAAGCGTTTTTGTACTGATAGAGGTCGAAGGATATAAACATAAGGAAGTGGCTAACATATTAAATATAAGTGAAGGGACGTCCAAGTCTCAACTGAACTACGCAAAGAAGCTGTTACGGAAAAGGTTGACAAAACCAGCAGATGAATAAAATATTTGATGACATATTATCCGAAAAAGTAAAAGAGCTCCCATCTCACGCTCCCGGAGAGAGACTCTGGAAAGCCATTGAAGCTGCGCTGGATACTGAAGATGCCATCGAACGACAGCTTACGGATCTGCCTCTGCACAGCCCGTCGCCGCGCACATGGGAAGCCATTGATGACGCGCTCTCTGCAAAACATGAAAAGACAGTGCGCAGAAGGTTCATGTACGCAGCGGCGGCAGCAGCAGCAGTGCTTCTGTTACTTATCGTCCCCCGGCTGGTTAATAGCGGGCACGGAATAGTTGTGGAAAACGAGATCGTGATGAGCGAGTCGCAATATCCCGGCATGATACTGAACCGGGAAGATGAAGACCCCATTGAGATGATCAGAAGTCTCTGCAAAACGGGAACTCCCGTCTGTCAGACTGTAGTCTTCAGGGAAAAGCTGCAGCTATACGAGGAACTGAATGAGGATATCCGGCAGCTTGAAACGGTGATAAGCCAGGTAGGCGATTCACCCGAGATCATTCAGTCGGTCATACGCATGGAAAACCTGAAATCCAGTACCCTCCGGGAACTGATACAACTGATCCATTCATGAAAATATTTCATTACTTAGCTCTGTGTCTGATCCTACTGGGAGCTGGCAATCTTGCAGGGCAGGAGGTGATTCATAAAGCCTCCGGGTCCGTCGAAAAGACCTTCGGGAAAGGCATCAGTGGGGTGACTGTTTACGGAGAAAAAGCCTCTGTTTCAGTAAAAGGCTGGAGCGGCATTGAAGTTAAGGTGCTGCTCAGGCCCGTCTCCCGCAACAAGGATAAGGGCCAGGCCATTACCGACCTTAAATACATACATTATTTTGTTGAGAAAGAGGGTGACCGGCTCGTTATCAGAAACTCTTTCAAAGGCAAACTGGAACAAATCACCAGTAACCTGAGCATGGAGATCGAGGTTCTCATGCCCACATCCATTCCGGTAGACATTACCAACCTCTACGGCCCGGTAGAGATTGAAAACCTGGCATCCGTTTCAGCCAACGTCTCCTTTGGATCCCTCTCCATGACTGACATCAGATCAACATGCAGTATAACAACCAGATACTCGGATATGGAGCTGACCTCAATTCGCGGTAAGCTGGTTATCAATGCAGAAAAGTCTGATATCCGCGCCATTGCTCTCAGTGCCGCTACAGACATAAAATGTTCGTATGGAAAAGCAGAACTGAAACTTGCCGGTACAGGGCTACTTACGGTAAAAGGATACCGTACCACGGTAGATATCACGGTTGATGATTTCGAGACATACCGTTACAGCCTTAAGGCGCCACAGGGTAAAATCAACCTTCCCTCAGGGAAACAGGTCAGGAATGAACCGGTAGAAATTAAACATTCAAACCCTGCAGGTCTGATTGATGTAACCACTTCATATTGTGAAATTACCATTTCAACGAAATAATCTATAATATGATAAAAAAGAAGCATATTCTGACATTACAGGCATCCGGGAGAAGTCATCACATGCTTTATCCCTTCGCCTTCCTCCTGTTTCTGTTATTGAACCAGGGAGTATATGCACAAAGCTTCAAAGAGAGCCAGTACAACAAGCGCATCATCAGTGCAAACAGCGGCGCTGTATTTTCAGGTGACGGCGACTGCTGGGGAATTGGCAGCAGCATCTCGCACCTGAAGACCATCGGTAAGCGGTTTTATATCCGGCAGAATATCAGCTCATGGATCATAAACGGTGAGAGTTGGATCGACGGGGCTTTTGAAAACCAGACGGCCATTGACCTTAGTGCCGAGCTGGGCTTCTCACCGTTTAAGATGGGAGAGCGCTTTGTCAGTCTGCACGGTGGCTTGTGCGGGATATGGATGGTCAGCTCGGACCCAACCA
>CAYQNT010000023.1:12109-16937 GCA_964418865.1 uncultured Rikenella sp. | reverse complement strand
GCACATGGCTGAACTACAACACTATCACGGGAGAGTACAACTACATGGAGTATTTTGAACAGGAGCTGACCAGAGACCTGGATGTCGGGGTAACTTTCGGGATCACCTACTACCGGCAGTTTTCTCCTACCCTGTACCTTAACGCCAGGGCTGATTTCCGATCACATTTCATAACCGGATCAGCCTTTTCAATGATTTCAGTCGGGATTGGCTTTGATGCCCGTGAACTCTTTAAAAAGTAAAGAAAATGAAGAAACAGACAGTCATACTGTTACTCTGCACAATTTGTCTCACTGGCACAAATTGTCTTGCACAGACCGATACTGTGGTTGTTGAAACCGAATTGCAGAAGGACCAGGACTTCTATTACCGGAACAAGTACCGCTACCTTGATGTACGGCTGGGTGATGAAGACAGGCTCCTGAAATTTGGTATCCAACCCTTTAAACCCAGCGATAATTATAGTTTCCTGGTTTTTACCCTGCACGGGGGATTTGAACAGAAAATAAACACCTCCCTGACAGTAGTTGCCGAAATAAACTCGATATTTTTCTGGGCTGATCACGATGCGTTGCACCAACAGGGTATCTCGCTGGGTGGCCGTTACTATTTTCTTAAGAAGAAAGAACTTGAACAAGGGCGAAGTGGCAATAACTGTCAGGGCGTCTACGGACTGGTGAGAATGAGTGATCTGCTCTCCCTGATAACCCTCAGGTCGGATAACATTGACCAGGATCCTTTAAACCATGATCCCTATCTCTACCGCACTATAAAGGGTTCCCTCACTCCTGAGTTAGGCATCGGGTTTCAGCAGAGGCTCGACTATCACCTCTATTTCGATTCTGGTGTTTCGTGCAACTATAATATTCTTGACAAGGAGTTCGGATTCCAGCTCAGCTTCCTCTTCGGAGTATTGTTTAGCTATAGCAAATAAACGATATGAAAACAAGTACCATACTTTCACTTATTTTGGCAGCAGTTCTTCTGTCATCATGTGACCCTGAGGATAAAACATCACCTGTGGCTCTGTTTGAAGCACAGACACCTCTCAGGCACATGCTTAAGGTAAACCTGGATGCCTCAAAGTCATTCTCTACGGTAAACAGTGATCGCCTGGAATACCGCTGGGACATCAACGGTGATCACCTCGAATGGGAAACCTACTGGCTCAGTAATCCCATTGTGACCATTCAGTTTCCATACATATACAATGGGCACATTGGCCTTCAGGTGAGGAGCAGCAACGGGAATGTCACGGAACTATACCAGGGGCTTTACTCCGATGAAGACTATAACATCCAGGATGCCTTTTCGGATCTGGAAATTGATTTCCGCAGAATAAACTACTCTTTCCGTGGCTCCAATTACCACCGGTCGTGGGTCTGGGCTTATGATAACATTCAGCTCCCAGCATCGGGAGCGTGGTATAACTTCCCTGCCGGGTCTGACCGTGCGGCATATGGCAGCCTGATACCATGGAATGTAGCCAACACGCTGGAGAAGACTTACTATCTACCCACCAGGGCCGACTGGCAAAAAATGATTGACTACTGCGGCGGAGCCGAACTGGCAGGGTTTAACCTTCAGGTTAAGACAGAGAATGGACTACAACTTAGTTTTCCGGGTGTTGCGATAAATGATCAGCTTCAGGAAAATGGTAAAAGCGGTTACTACTGGACCGGCGATGAGGCTGACGCAAATTCAGCCTGGGCATTGAAGATCACAGCTGGCAGTGATCTGGCCGAATTCGTTATCCTGGACAAGTCAAGCCTGGCCTCAGTTCGTCTAATGAATGAACATTTCCAATACTACAAATAACCCGGATATCATGAAGAAATTAATTATAGCATTCGTACTACTGACCATGGCCGGTACCATCTGGTCACAGGATAAGGGATCCATACTGCTCTCAGGCTCCTTTGTAAGCATGCCACAATATCAGATGCTGGGAGCCGGGTATACGGTTTCTTTTCAGCAAACGCTGAGACCGATGATCAGCCTTGAGGCCGGGGTGAGTTATGCCCTTGCATCACACACAATAAAAAGGAATGAAATGGTGAATAATGTCCGGCTGATGAACCTGAATTATCACCATGGCGGGTACAACTTATATGTAGCCCCAGTGCTCAAGATCGGTAAGGGAAAGACTATATCCCTTGATATTTTTACCGGGCCTGTTGTTTCGTATCAATCCAATGTGTTTGATCTGAACCGTTATGAAATGCCTGAAGGTCCCCCTTACATAAGCAGAATGTCTAATATCGTGTACAATAACAAAGTGCTCGAGGGCACTTTTATCGGCGGAATTGCCGGCTTCAGGTTAAGCGCCATGGCAGGCGAAAACTGGAAGATTAACGGCGGTTTTAATGCCATGGGAATATGGAAGGCTGTTTCATCTTTTAATGCAAGCCTGGGTATCCAGTACTGCTGGTAACAGTAACGCACTTGACATTGAGGGAAAAACTATAAGGGAAAAACAGTAATAATCATTAAATTTGTAGAAGACATAAAATGCAAGTCATGGATATTATAGAACTTAGAGCAGACCTGCACAATATGATAGATAAGATATCGGACAGTAGTATATTATACGCTGTAAGAACAATATTGTCAGGAAAGTCCGTCAATCAAGCTGATTGGTGGGACACAATTAGTGAAGAAGAACGAGATGAGATAAAGCAAGGCCTTGCAGAAGCTGATCGTGGGGAATTGATACCCCATGAGGAGGTAATGGCAAAATATAAAAAATGGCTGTAGAGCTTATCTGGTCAAAAAGAGCTGATCAGGGTTATGCCCAGATTGTGAAATATCTTGAAGAAGAATGGACAGAAAGAGAAGTAAGAAATTTTGTTCGGGAAACAAAACACTTCTTTGTATTGCTAAAACAAAATCCCCGAATACTGGAGCCATCAAGGAATCATAAGGACTTATACAGAGGTCCCATTAACAGGTTAACCATACTTACCTACCGGTATAAGCCACGGTCAAAAAAAATCATTCTGGTTAATATCAGAGACGCCAGAAAGAATCCATTAAAATAAACCCCGCTCACCCCAAGCCACCAGTTCTGGCCATCCCTTTAAAATCCTACGCTCGGTACTGCCAGCCCCTGCGGCTGTGCTCTTCCGGCTTTTTTTTTCTTTCAATTGAAACGGTATCATTTTACACATCAAGATATGAAAACTTGCAATTGGGTAATAACAGCTCGATCCTGGTCTGTCGCTACACTCCGCCGAAAGGTCAGAAGATCGCAAAACCTGATATCTGCAACCTGACTGACAGCAAATGTTAATGATTCCCGGATAAAATGCATGTTATGAATTATATTTCATCAAAACGTTGCATTTCATTAAAAGTGTTCATAACTTTATAATGTTCTCCCAAATGAGAATTTCTACTGCAAGAAGTTAAAAGTCATTAATTAATCTTATAAGCTATGAAAAAACTCGTCATTTTTTTGTGCTTCCTTACTGCCACAATTGTGGTATCCTCTCAACAACTGGTCTACAATTATGATGCAGCCGGTAACCGTATAAGCAGAACAATAGTATTAGGACTCAAGAGTGCGGATGCACAACAGCAAGAGTTTACCGAAACTATTGCCAAAAAGGAAATAAAGATTTATCCTAATCCGGTGAAGTATGAATTGTCTGTATTAATGTCAGGATTCGACGATGATATAAGCGGTAAATGTAAAACCACATGAAAAAGTTGATACTTATAATTTCATTAGGATTTTTGGTAGTAAATATAAATTATTGCCAAATAGCATCTATTTTTAAATTTGGTAATGTTGTTTATTATAAATTAGATAGCTTATCAGATGGGAGACTAAAAGGAACAAATTTAATCTTTGATAAAGAAATATCTGATCGATATTTTGACTTATTTCTAAAGTATGATAGTATTCAGGTTATAATTGACAGTTCAAAATATATACTATATCAAAAGAAAAGAAAAGCACCTCATGAATATCAAGAAATAGCATATTATAAGATTCGTCATTTAAAAAATAAAGAAATTGCAATAAAACTCTTAAAATTAAAAAATATAAATGCTAAATATATAGAAGCCGAAGCGAGTATAGTTTACAATAATAATTCAGGACATGATAGGCACGAAACTGTTTTGCTTTCTCTTGATGATATTGAAGGTGTATTCTTGGGTTCAGGCAAAAATGGAAGAAGTGTAATTCTTGGTTCCAGTATAGTGGGTGTTATAATATTAATAGTATTGATTTGATATTTAGACTCAGTAGTGTCCGGTTTAAAATTATTGAGAGTCTATAAGTTGCTAACATACAGGCTTATATGAGCATTTAAAGATTTTCCGATTTGATTTGAAAATTATCCGTCCTAGGAACTATATCTTGCTATGAAAAAACATGAGTTTCCAGGAGCGAACACCGTAGATGCTTAAACTGGCTACGGAGTGGCAGGATTGCGGGATGCTTGCTTAAAATAATCAACTCATTATTTCAAATCTACCCTTCTCTATCTGAAGCCAAAGCTAAATCCCGCAATTACCTGCTTCCTATTGACTATTGCCTGTCAAATAATACCTTTGCACAAATCTTGAAACATGACCACACCTCATCTCAGCGAGCAGGAACAGGTTCGCAGGCAATCACTTGAAGATATCCGCAAACTGGGCATCGATCCCTATCCGGCAGCAATGTACCCCGTCAATGCATCAGCGGCGGAGATACTAGCAGGCTTTAAAGATGGTGAGGATAACTTCCCGGAGGTATGCCTCGCCGGCCGCATTATGAGCCGCCGCATCATGGGCAACGCCTCCTTCGCTGAGCTGATGGACTCGTCAGGCCGTA
>CAYQNT010000023.1:0-12099 GCA_964418865.1 uncultured Rikenella sp. | reverse complement strand
GTACAGATATATGTGAGGCGTGATGATCTCTGTCCGGGTGAGGATAAAACCCTCTATAACACACTCTTCAAGAAGCTGCTTGACATAGGTGATATTATCGGGGTCAGAGGATTTGCCTTCAGAACACAGATGGGAGAGATAACCGTACATGTGAAGGAGCTGACGCTGCTGAGCAAGTCGTTACGGCCGCTGCCAATAGTCAAGGAAAAAGACGGCGTGCTGTATGATGCCGTCACCGACCCTGAGATGAGATACCGTCAGCGATACGTTGATCTGATCATCAACCCCGAAGTGCGTGAAATCTTCCGCAAACGCACACAGATAATAAAATCAATGCGTGAACTGTTTGACTCACGCGGCTATCTGGAGGTTGAGACACCGGTGCTTCAGCCGATACCGGGCGGTGCGGCAGCCAGACCATTCATCACACACCATAACGCTCTTGATATCCCGCTCTATCTGCGTATAGCCGATGAGCTCTACCTGAAGAGGCTGATAGTGGGGGGCTATGACGGTGTCTATGAGTTTGCCAAGGACTTCCGTAATGAGGGGATGGACCGCACTCATAACCCTGAGTTTACAGTGATGGAGATTTATGTGGCCTATAAAGACTACAACTGGATGATGCAGTTCACCGAGGAGATCATGGAGAAGGTGGCCATGGACCTGCATGGAACAACCAAAGTACCTTTAGGAGATCAGATTATAGATTACAAAGCGCCTTACAGGCGAATCTCAATGACTGACGCCATTAAGGAATTTGCCGGTATTGATATCTCTGACATGAGCGAAAGTGATCTGAGAAAAGAGTGTGACAAGTTTGAGATAGGACACTCGCCCGCTATGGGCAAGGGTAAGCTGATAGACCTGATCTTTGGCGAGAAGTGCGAGCATCACTTTATTCAGCCGACATTCATTATCGACTACCCTCAGGAGACCTCTCCTCTTACCAAGAAGCACCGTAGTAAGGAGGGTCTTACCGAGCGTTTTGAGCTGATAGTTAATGGCAAGGAACTGGCCAACGCCTACTCGGAGCTTAATGATCCTATAGACCAGCTTGAGCGTTTCCAGGAGCAGATGAGGCTCTCAGAGAAGGGAGACGATGAGGCAATGTTCATTGACATGGATTTTGTCAGGGCGCTCGAGTACGGTATGCCACCCACCTCTGGCATGGGTCTGGGCATAGACAGGCTGACCATGTTCATGACCAACCAGCCTTCAATACAGGATGTACTCTTTTTTCCCCAGATGAAGCCTGACGACAGGCAGTAGGGTTTTTACCCTTTATCCCTGAGTTCCTTCTCCAGCCTCTCCCGTTCAGCCTCAAAGCCCTTTTTCCCAAGCAGGGCGAACATGTTCTTCTTGTATGACTCAACGCCGGGTTGGTCAAAAGGATTGATGCCGAGGATATATCCGCTGACGGCGCAGGCCAGCTCAAAGAAATACATCAGCTGACCCAGGTTATACTCGTCAACCCGTGGCATACTTATCTGTATGACGGGCACCCCTCCGTCAATGTGGGCCATACGCGTGCCGGCCTCAGCCTTGTGATTGACCTCGGTGAGACTTCTTCCGGCAATAAAACTGATACCATCAGAGTCGTCCGATGCTCCGGGCACTACCAGTCTGTGACGTGATTCCTCAACGTGGATCACGGTCTCAAAGAGTTTCCGCTCTCCCTGCTGAATATACTGTCCCATAGAATGCAGGTCAGTGGTGAAGGAGACGGATGCCGGAAAAATGCCTTTGCTCTCCTTCCCTTCACTCTCACCGTAGAGCTGTTTCCACCACTCAGCCAGAAAAACAAGTGAAGGTTCATAGCTTATGAGTATCTCGGTGGTGTAGCCCTTATTATAAAGAGTATTTCTGGCGGCAGCATAGGCTATTGCTATATTGGTAGCGGTGTCATTGCCTTCACGGATTGAGAGTGCCATATCTCTCATCCCACGGGCAAAGGCATCGATATTATATCCCGCCAGCGCCAGGGGCAGGAGGCCCACGGGTGTCAGCACCGAATAGCGTCCGCCAACATTATCAGGGATGACAAAGGTCTCATATCCTTCAGTGACAGCCAGATTATGAAGTGCTCCACGCTGAGCATCGGTTACAGCAACAATATGTGTCTTCATGGCTGCCTCTCCCATTTTCTTCCGCATATGATCACGGAGGATCCGGAAGGCTATGGCAGGCTCGGTGGTTGTTCCGCTCTTGGAGATAATCACTACGTTATAGGAGGTATGGTCAAGATACCCCAGCAGGGCGGCATGATAGTCCTCACTGAGAGTGTGTCCGGCAAACAACAGGGTATGCTCATCCTTCGCAAAGGGGTCTTTCAATGCCTCCGTCAGTGCCTTGGCTCCGAGGTATGAGCCTCCTATGCCTACAACCACCGTCACCGGAGCCTGAGAGCGCAGTCTTGCAGCACAGAGCTTGATGGTTTCGGTACCAGCGGTGACTGTCTGGTCAGGCAGGTTCAGCCAGCCGGTAAACTCACTCCCTCTGCCGGTGCCCTCACGAAGAGACCGGAGATGGACTGCTGCTTCTGCTGCCAGTGAATTTACATGTTTGGAATCTGTAAATGATAAGATGCCATTAATATTAAGCCTAATGTCGCTCTCCATATCTACTTTAATGTTTTTATAAGATTCCTTATCTCGCGTGCCGGTGAACTGTAAAGATACAAGATCCTGTAAACGGCTGAGGCAATCGGAATTTCAAAATTAAGTCTTTCTCTCACGGCATTGATACAGTTTGCAGCATAATACCCTTCTGAAACCTGAGTCATCTCCAGCAGTGCGTTCTGCACCGTATAACCCTTACCAATCATATGCCCAAGACTGCGGTTACGGCTGAACTGTGAATAACCGGTTACCAGCAGGTCTCCCAGATAAGGAGAATCTGTAATGTCACGACTTCCGGGAGAGAGGGCTTCTACAAATCGACCCATCTCGCCGGCAGCATTGGCAAGGAGGGTGGCAATAAAGTTATCTCCGTAACCCAGCCCGTGTGCAATGCCGGCGGCAATTGCATAAATATTTTTCATCACCGCTGCATACTCTACACCAAATATATCAGAGGAGATAACACTTATCATCCACCTGTTTGTGAACATGTCTGCCACGGCGGCAGCCCTTGATGTATCAGGAGAAGCAAAGGTCAGAAAAGTAAGCTTCTCCGCTGCAACTTCCTCGGCGTGACTTGGTCCGGAAATTATCACAATGTTTTCATAAGCAACACCGTATTCATTGTGGAGAAATTCTCCAACAACAGTGTTATCACCGGGGACGATACCTTTGATGCCTGAACATACTGTATGCCCGGCGAATCCATCCCTGGGCAGTCCCTTCAGTTCAGATTTCAGGAAGGCCGCCGGTGTTACCAGTATCACCGTTGGTGATGCTTTTAAGGCGGCTGTGATATCATTATAAGGAGTGATGAGCTTCGTGTCGAGCTCTATATCAGACAGGTAAAGCGGATTTCTTTGATACCGCCTTACGTGCCGATATATCTCAGGCCTGTCAATATACCAGGCTACACTTCTGCCATTGGTGCTGAGCACCTTTATCATCGCTGTGGCCCAGCTGCCTGAGCCCACAACGGTGACATCACTAGCCTTGATGGCTGGCACTACAGCTTATGCTTTTTCACGAAATCGTCAATCACCTCCTCAAGGTTAGGATTGCCGATCTCCTGAAGATCATACCATACCCTGGTAGAGGGATGCTTGATATTAATGATACGGTTGAGGTCAATCGGTGTACCGATGACTACAGAATCGCAGTCAGTATTGTTTATCGTTGTCTCAAGGTCCTTCAGCTGCTCCTCTCCGTAACCCATTGCAGGCAGCAAGGCGCCTATGTTTGGGTATTTTTCGAAGGTAGCTGTGAGTTTGCCAACCGTGAACGGTCTGGGATCAATCAGTTCGGCAGCGCCATACTTAAGTGCGGCAACAACGCCAGCCCCGATCTTCATCTCACCGTGGGTTAGTGTCGGGCCATCCTCCACTACGAGTACCCGCTTGCCCCTTATCAATGACGGGTCATCAACCCTGATGGGAGATGCACCATCAACAACTATGGCCGTCGGAACCACCTTTTGGATGCTCTCGCGAACGGTCTGAATATCTTCGGGAGCTGCAGTGTCTATCTTATTAATAACCACCACGTCAGACAGGCGCAGTGTCACCTCGCCCGGATAGTAAGAAAGCTCATGGCCTGCACGGTGAGGATCGGCAACAGTGATCATCAGATCAGCATTGTAGAATGGGAAGTCATTATTGCCTCCGTCCCACAGAACAACGTCGCACCCGGAAGGATCATTCTCTGCTGCGCGCAGTATTGCCTCATAGTCAACGCCGGCATAGATCACGTTGCCCCTAACAACATGGGGTTCATACTCTTCCATCTCCTCAAGAGTGCACTTGTGTTTAGCCAAATCTTCCACCACCGCAAACCGCTGTACCTTCTGTTCAACAAGATTTCCGTAAGGCATCGGGTGACGTATAATCACAACCTTGAGTCCCTTCTTCATCAGCAGCTCAACAATCTTTCGTGAGGTCTGGCTCTTTCCGCATCCCGTGCGGGTAGCACCAACAGCAATCAACGGTTTGATGCTCTTAACCATGGTCTCTTTCCAGCCCAGAAGGATGAAGTTTGCACCGGCAGCATTGACAATGGCGCTAATTGCCATTACGTTCTGATAGGTAACATCACTATAGGAAAAAACACAATCATCTGCCTTTAGCTCAATGATCAGCCGTGGCAGATCACTCTCGGCATAAATGGGTATGCCATTGGGATATAGCTTGCCCGCAAGCTCCGCAGGATATTTTCTGTCGTCAATATCAGGTATCTGGGCAGCGGTGAATGCAACGACATTGTAAAGCTCTTTGTCGCGGAAATAGGTGTTGAAATTGTGAAAATCCCGACCCGCGGCTCCCATAATTATAACATTTCTCTTAAGCATAAAACCTCCTCATTATTATTTTTGAATTATATCGTTACGAGATAGTTCCCGTGTCTGACAAATTTATAATTTGTATCTGAATTTGAAAGTGATTTTAGTCAGTTTAAATCATTCTTTGTTAGGCTGATAATCTTTTGATAATATGCAAGTTAATAAATCATAGGGGTTTTGTTGATTAAATTGCTGCTTAATATTTTAATCCTCAACTTATTGGCAGAATCTTTGCAGTATCTTACAGCGGATGAATGTCCTGGCACATATATACCTTTCAGGCGACTCGGATGATATTATCATTGGCAATTACATTGGCGACTATGTCAAGGGCCGTGATTATCTGAAATATCCTGAAGGGATTCGCAGGGGCATTATAATCCATCGTCATATTGATGCCTTCACGGACAGGCATCCGGTGGTGCACCGCAGTAAGATGCATTTCACCGGCAAGTACCGTAAGTATGCCGGCGTGATCATAGATATTCTCTATGACCACTATCTGACAAGAGAGTGGGATCTTTTCTCAAGGCGTCCTCTTGAGAGTGTTACATACAATTTCTACAGGGCAATGGTAAATAACTTTGAGATACTGCCCGAGATTGTACGTGAAAGGATGCCGTTCTTCATTATTGACAACTGGATTGAGACCTACCAGACACGAAGGGGCATCAAGAGGGTGCTTAAGACCCTTAGCGGTATGACCTCCCTTCCGAAGGAGACGAAGTGGGCCATGAGGGTATGGAAAAAGCAATATTACTCTATTGAAGAAGACTTCATGGAGTTTTTTCCACAGCTGATCAATTATGTCGAGTCTGAATTCTCAATAGATATCTCAACGGATATTCGCTTACCTTTTTGATATCATCCAAGGTACTCTGTTCTCCCGGCATCAAGCCTCAGGAATACAAACAGTAGTATGGTAAATCCCCAGAGGGAGCTGCCGCCATAGCTGAAGAAAGGAAGGGGTATACCTATCACGGGCATTACCCCTATGGTCATTCCTATGTTCACGAAGAAATGCAACAGGAACAACCCGAAGACCCCGTATCCGTATGCCCGTACAAAGGTTGTCCGCTGTCTCTCAGCCAGCACCAGGAGCCTCAGCAGCAGCCAGACAAACAGGCCTGTCACCAGAACTGACCCTATAAAGCCCCACTCCTCGCCTACAGTGCAGAAGATGAAGTCAGTGCTCTGTTCGGGCACAAACTTGAACTTGGTCTGGGTACCGTTCAGGTACCCCTTTCCGGCGAAGCCACCTGAGCCTATGGAGATGAGCGACTGATTAAGGTTATAGCCCTCTCCGAACGGGTCAGCCTCCATTCCCAGTGTGATATTTATCCTCGTCTGCTGGTGAGGCTTCAGGAGATTATCAAAAGCGTAGTCAACCGTTGAGAGATACAATAAGCCTCCCAGGAGAAAAGTGTAAATCATGGCCGGACCCTTAAGTTTCTGCCTGTAGATATACCATACATAACCAACACCGCTAAGGGCGACGGCTAAAACGATAATGGCTGCTGTATCCAGATCCAGAAGATAGTGCCCCACGACGAAAGCTATTGCGCCGGCAACAGCCATGACCCCTGCCGCCTTCAGGGTAAGAAGGTAGCCGGAGTTCACCAGCAACACAATTGCTGCCACCACTACCAGCCCTACTGCTACCGGCAGATCACCAAGTATCAGGGTAAGAAGAAAGAGTGTCACTGCCAGGATGCCTGAAATGAAGATCCATATGCTCATTCCCTCACGATACAGTACAATGAAAAATGCGAAGAAGGTGATTGCCGAGCCCATATCAGGCTGTAGTATTATCAGAACCACCGGAGCAAGAATGATGACTGTTGCCGGTGCCATGACCCGGAACCCTGACGACTGACGCTGCGTGTTAAGGAACGAAGCCAGGGCCAGGCCTGTGGCAAACTTGGCAAATTCTGAAGGCTGAATGCGGAACGGCCCCAGTTCAAACCAGGCTCTGGCACCGTTTATCTCTTTGCCAATGATGAGCACCATCACCAGCAAGAACATAAAGAAACCGTAGAAGAGCCAGGCGAAGAAGAAATAAAGCTTGTTGTCAGTCACCATGACAAGGATGGCCAGCACCATGGCAGCAATGATAAACATAAGCTGTTTGCCGTATCTCTGTGACAGGTCGAAAATGCTTGTATGCTGCTCATTATAGACGGCTGCATAAATGTTCAGCCATCCCATCAGCATCATCACCAGCCATAGCGTCACCGTGACCCAGTCTAGCCCGCCAAGTATGTTGCTATTTTTTTGCACTCGGCGTTATTATCAGGTTCATGACATAATCTTCAAGATATTTCCTCTTTATCTTTCCCGTAAGGTACTCCTCAATCATAAGGCTGGCAATTGGAGCGGCGAAGGTAGAACCGAACCCTGCATTTTCTACATAGACTGCTATGGCTATCTGCGGGTTATCTTTGGGGGCGAAGGCCACGAAGATGGAGTGGTCTTTGCCGTGAGGGTTCTGAGCTGTGCCGGTCTTGCCACAGATAATAATGCTATCCAGACGGGCACCCCGGGCTGTCGACCCAGCTCCTCCGTTAACAGCGCCCTCCATCCCCTCAACTATCGGTTCAAAGTTAGCGGGTGAGATACCGGTAATATATTTCTGCGTATAGAGCGGCGACGGCCTGCCGTCATCGCCTATCTTTTTCACCATATGAGGAATATAGAATGAACCCCTGTTACCGATTATGGCAGCCATATTAGCCATCTGCAGAGGTGTTGCCCCTATCTCTCCCTGGCCTATGGCCAGTGATATTACCGTCAGAGCCTTCCATCGGTCTTTACCATAATACCTGTCATAATATGAGCGCGCCGGAATAAAACCGGAAAGTTCGTTAGGCAGATCTATGCCTAGCTTGTTACCGAACCCGAAGGCAACAAGATACTCCCTCCATTGATCATAAGCGTCCTGGATAGAAGCATACTTCTTATTCTCAAGGATGCCCCTGAAGGCATTGCAGAACCAGGCATTGCATGACTGCGAGACAGCTTCCACAAGGTTCAGGGGTGAGCGATGGGAATGACATCCCACGGTAAGCGATCCGGCATGATAACCATTGGAGCAGCTGAAGAGCGAGGTGGGGTTGATAACATTCTCCTGCAGCCCTATCAGGCCGTTCATGATCTTGAAGGTTGAGCCCGGGGGGTATGAAGCCATCAGAGCCCTGTCAAAAAGAGGCTTGACAGTGTCTGCCTGAAGCAGTGAGAAGTTTTCAGATCTTACTCTTCCCACCAGCAGGTTCGGATCATATGAGGGAGATGAAACCAGAGCCAGTATCTCTCCACTGGAAGGCTCAATGACAACAATAGACCCGGTCTTATTACGCATCAGCTTTTCACCATACTCCTGCAGATTAAGATCAATGGTAGACCATAGATTTGTTCCAGGGACGGCTATGGTATCATACTTCCCATCACCATAGGAGCCTTTGATATTGTTGTGGACATCAACAAGAAAGATATCTACACCTTTTTTGCCTCTGAGCTGCTCTTCGTATGATTTCTCTATGCCGCTGACTCCGATGTAATCACCTGACCTGTAGTATCTGTCACGGGCAAGAAGCTTGTTGTCAACCTCTCCTACATAACCCAGCAGATGAGCCGCCACAGGGCGGGTGTATTTCCGCAGGGTCCTGGCCTGAGCATAAAACCCCGGAAACCGGTACATCTCTTCCTGTAGCAAGGCATATGTCTCAGACGATATCATCTTCATGAAGACAGAAGGCGCGCGACGCGAGTAGGAGACCGCGCTCTTCATTCGTCCCCGGAAATCTTTCATGTTTATTCCCAGTATCTCATTGAATCTGGCCGTATCAAATGCGCTGGTCTGCACCGGTATTACAAGAAGGTCATAGGCAGCCTGATTATAGACGATCAGCTCTCCGTTGCGGTCATAGATGAGCCCACGGGCCGGATACTGAGTGACTGGCCGCAGGGCATTGTTGTCTGCCGAGACGCGATAGGTCTTGTTAATAATCTGAATGTAAAAGAGCCTGGCAACAAGAGTAAGTGCAGCAAGCACTACCAGCGCCATTATTAAGTATTTCCTGTTTGCGTAGCGGTCCTTCATAGTTCTCTCCTCATCTGTGTGGCCTGATGAAGTCGAACAGAACAATGAAGAATGTTGTCACTGCAGTGCTGAGCAACACTCTCAACAGGGTATGAAAAAAGTTCCTGAAGGTAAAGATCTCGATAAAAAAGAGCGCCAGATGGTGTACCAGCACAACTGTTACGGTATAGACCAGAAACCATCGCAGTCCGTTCTTGTAGGATGAGGGTGACATGTCAGCCTCGGTTACCTCGGACGTCACGTTGAGAGCGAGCACCCTGGGGCGTACGAAGCCGGCAAGGACGGTCGCAAAGACATGTACTCCCATTGTACCTGAGAAGATATCAATCACAAAACCGGTCATAAAGGAGAGCAGAAGAAGTATCCATGAAGGGATGGAGACCGGCAGTATCAGTATAAACATCACATAGACAAAGGGATTGACGTAACCGCTGAACTCAATGTTATTAAAAATCAGCAACTGAAGTACTATCAGTAAAACAAAAAAACCGGTATATTTCAGTATGCTATTCATTGCACCATCTCCTTCACAAGATTGTCTCTCTCCTCTTTTTTAGGATTGCCGATTACATATACATTGGTGAGCTTTTTGAAATCAACGGAGAGCAAAAGCTGCATTGAGGCGAAGTCGCCACCTTTTTTCTGTTCGCCGGTCAGGGTGCCCACCACCAGGCCGGGAGGGAAAATGGCAGAGAAACCGCTTGTCGTAATAGTATCACCCTCGCTTACTACAACATGATGTGGTATCTCAGAGAGCCTGGCGTGACGGTAGCTGATGCCGTCCCATGCAAGTGACCCGAAATAATTATTTCGGGCAATGCTGGCACTCAGCCTGAAGTCAGTATTCAGCAGTGACATGACCATGGAATAATTACGTGAGACTCCTACAACAACACCGACCACACCTGTGGAGGAGGCCACTCCCATTCCCCTTTCAACACCCTGTTTTGATCCCTTATCTAGAATGATGAAGTTTTTCTGCTTATTGACTGAATTATTAATGACCCTGGCATTCAAATAAGTATAGTTTATACCATCCAGAGAGTCCGATGCTTGAACAAAGGTTTCCTGAGTTGCTGCGGTGAGCGCCTCGAGACGGTTTCTGAGCATGGCATTTTCCTTCGCAAGCTCTTCGTTTACCTGATGAAGCTGGAAATAGTATGTACCCTTCTCAATTCTCTTGGCTACAAAGCCAGATATATTGCGGGCAACACCAGTGAAAAAGGTATGATGATAGTCATGCGATGAGAAGATCATTCCAAGAGCAACCGCTTCCAGTATGAGGAATAATATCAGGGTTTTAAACCTGAGCAGGAAGTTCAGAAGGCCTCTCATTCATGCAATGGGTTTATCTCATTAGGAATGGATACTTCTCCACATTCTTCAGCGCCACTCCGGTACCTCTGACAACAGCATGAAGCGGATCTTCAGACACCATAAAGGGGATATTGATCTTGTCTGTCAGGCGTTTGTCAAGTCCTCTCAGCAATGCGCCACCGCCGGTGAGGGAAACTCCCTTCATGACAATGTCAGCATAAAGTTCGGGGGGCGTCTGCTCAAGGACCTGGAGTATCGATGCTTCAATTTTTGTAATTGATTTGTCAAGGCAATACGCTATCTCCTGATATGATACCGGGATCTCAATTGGCAGAGAGGTCATGAGGTTAGGCCCCCTGACCACAAAATCAGCAGGCGGATTGTCGATATCAGGCAGTGCTGCCCCAACGGCTATCTTAATATCTTCCGCTGTCTTCTCTCCTATCTTGATGTTATGCTGATGCCTCATATAAGCCTGTATGTCTGCGGTAAAGCCATCTCCTGCAACACGGATCGACCTGTTGCAGACAATGCCGCCAAGGGCTATGACGGCTATCTCCGTTGTTCCGCCGCCAATATCAACCACCATGCATCCCTCGGGTGCTTCAACATCAAGTCCGATGCCTATTGCAGCAGCCATAGGTTCATAAATGAGATATACGTCTCTGCCGCCGGCGTGCTCAGATGAGTCACGGACAGCCCTGATCTCAACCTCAGTACTGCCACAGGGGATCCCAACGACCATCTTCAGTGAAGGAGAGAAGAATTTAGGGCCTGTGTTGATCATCCTGATCATTCCCCTGATCATCAGTTCTGCCGCATTGAAGTCAGCAATGACGCCATCCCTCAGGGGCCTGATAACACGGATGTTCTCATGGGTTCTCCCATGCATCTGGCGGGCCTTCTCACCTATAGCAATGAGTTTGCCTGTGTTCTTGTCAATGGCCACTATTGAGGGCTCATCAACAACCAGTTTATCATTGGCAATAATAGATGTGTTGGCTGTGCCAAGGTCAATGGCAACCTCCTGTGAAAGAAATGAAAATAATCCCATTGGCTTAATATACTATTTCTTGTTATTTATTAATGTTTAAAGTGTCTTTTACCTGTAAAAACCATTGCAACATCACTTTTATTGCAGTAGTCGATGGATTCCTGATCACGAACTGACCCTCCGGGCTGTACAACGGCCATTATTCCCGCCTCATTGGCCATGATAACGGAGTCAGAAAAGGGGAAAAACGCATCCGAAGCCATCACTGCACCTTTAAGAGTGAAGCCGAAGACCCTGGCCTTATCTATCGCCTGCCTCAGGGCATCAATCCTCGAGGTCTGCCCTATACCACTGGCACATAGCTGCAATCCTTTGGCCAGAACAATGGCGTTTGAGCGGCTGTGCTTGACTATCTTATTAGCAAATACCAGGTCTGCATACTCCTCCACTGAAGGAGGCCTGGCGGTGACAGGCTTCATATCAGCGATGGCCTCGGTAGCACTGTCACGCTCCTGCCACAGTACACCCCCCAGCATTGATCTGAATAAGGGCTCATCATTGCTTTTATTTTTGCGGTGCAGTATAATCCTGTTTTTCTTCGAACTGAGTATCTCCACTGCTCCCGGGGTAAAGGAGGGTGCAATCACTACCTCCAGAAAGATCTTGTCCATCATTGTTGCAACCGCCTCGTCGATCTCTCTGTTGGTGACAGCCACACCGCCATAGGCTGACA
>CAYQNT010000022.1:26515-28939 GCA_964418865.1 uncultured Rikenella sp. | reverse complement strand
TACCTCCTGCCTCACCAGCAATGACGTTTGAACTGCGGATATAATCAAGAAGCTTGGTCTTACCGTGGTCTACGTGACCCATGACGGTGACAATAGGCGGGCGTGGTATGAGGGTTGACTCGTCGTCTTCTTCTTCCTTAACCGCCTCCTGCAGATCTGCGCTGACAAACTCAACGGAGAAGCCGAACTCTTCAGCCAGCATTGCCATGGTTTCAGCATCCAGCCTCTGATTAATTGACACTATCAGGCCCAGACTCATGCAGGTGGAGATAATGTCTATTACAGGTACATCCATCATTGAAGCCAGCTCGTTGACAGAGACAAATTCGGTGACTTTGAGAACGCTCTTTTCGAGCTCTGTCTGTTCTGCTTCATCTTTTGTTCTCTGGCTGACAGCGTCACGCTTGTCACGACGGTATCTGGCTACCTTTGACTTACCCCTGCTCATCAGCAGGTTGACGTCCCTGATGTTCTTGTCAACATCTACCTTGTCAACCTCAGGTCTGAGGGTACGGAATGACTTCTTCCTGTCGGGGCGGTTATCAGTCCTTGGAGGGGCCTTTTTGTCCTTCCTGGCATCAGCAGCAGGAGCGGGTGCGGCAGTAAGAGGAACCTTCTCACGGGCCTTGGGCTTAATCCTCTCCCTTTTTTTATTATGTCTCTGGCGCGCCTCTGCTGATTGTTCGCGTGTCTTCTTGATCTCAGGAACAAGTTTTATCTTGTCAATGATCTTCGGCCCTGCCAGTTTCTCATATCCGGGACGGAAGATAACAGGCTCCGTAGATTCTGCCGGCGCGGCAGGAGCTACTACCTGCTCTTGAGGCTTCTCTGCCACAGGTTCCTGCTTCTCTGGTATTATCTCAGCTTTGATCTCTTCTGCAGCAGGTGCTTCTTTCTTGTCAGCAACCTCTTCAGCAGCGGGAGTTTTTTTCTTGTCAGCAACCTTGTCAGCAACCTTTGGTCCAACCTTTTTAGAAGCTTTCCCGGATTTTCCGCTCAGCTTATCAAGGTCTACCATGCCAACCACCTTAGGTTGCCTGGTTTCTGCCTGTGCAGCAGGAGTGACAGGTTCAACGACGGGCTCAGACGGTTCTGCTGTTTTCTCAACAGGAGCCTCGGGTTCCTTGGTTACTGGTTTGGCGGGAGGTGTGAGGTCAACCTTGCCTTCTGTTTTTACTTCAGGCTTGCGTATCTCGGTGCGAAGATCAATATGCTTCTTGGCCCCTGAGACGTCTGTGATAAGAACCTCTTCATCAGGTTCCCCTGTGTCACCCACCCTGCCTGATTCCATATCTTCTATTGAAAGAGACTTCTTGGGCGTAATCTTCTCTTTGAGAGCCAGTTTATCGGCATCCTTCTTGACACTGAGGTCGCCGCTGTATTCCTTGATTATCAGCGTATATGCCTCAGGCGGGATCTTGCAGTTAGGATCCTGGGTAATGTCGAATCCCTTTTTGTGGAGGAACTCCACAATGGTCTGGATCCCAACATTGAATTCCCGGGCTGCCTTGCTTAAACGTATGGCTTTCTTGTCTTCCGTCATATATAACTTTATGATAACCTCTGTAAGTAAGTTTGTGTGTTTTTGCTTCTTCCGTAAGTGCGGTTATTCCTTTTCAAATTCTGACCTGAGTATGTTAACGACATCCTTGATTGTCTCCTCCTCCAGGTCTGTTCTCTTGACCAGGTCATGGACAGAGAGTCTCAGCACGCTTCGCGCTGTGTCACAGCCTATAGCCTTCAGCTCATCAATTACCCACCCTTCTATCTCATCTACAAACTCATCAAGGCTTACGTCTTCCTCATCCTCATTGTCAGGCTCGCGATAGACCTCTATATCATAACCTGTGAGCTGTCCGGCCAGTTTGATGTTAAGACCGCCCTTACCGATAGCAAGTGATACTTCACTGGGTTTAAGATATATCTCCGCTTTCTTTTCTGACTCTATAAGTCTTATGGATGTGAGCTTGGCGGGGTTCAGGGCTCTGGTTATGAAGAGCTGGATATTTGTCGTATAGTTTATAACATCAATGTTCTCATTGCGCAGTTCACGTACAATGCCATGAATCCTCGAGCCCTTCATTCCCACGCATGCGCCCACGGGATCAATACGTTCGTCATATGATTCAACAGCCACCTTAGCTCTCTCACCTGGTACCCTGACTATCTTTCTGATGGTAATGAGCCCGTCAAATATCTCAGGCACCTCGAGCTCAAAGAGTCTCTCCAGGAATACTGGTGAGGTGCGGCTGAGGATAATGTTAGGTGTGTTATTCTTCATCTCCACCTTGATGACTACTGCCCGTATGGTGTCACCCTTGCGGAAGTGGTCAGAGGGAATCTGTTCGCTTTTGGGCAGTATAAGCTCATTATCGTCGTCATCGAGCACCAGCGTCTCGCGTTTCCACACCTGATAGACCTCGC
>CAYQNT010000022.1:22274-26505 GCA_964418865.1 uncultured Rikenella sp. | reverse complement strand
ACGATATCGCCTATACGGTCTTTATACTTGAGATAGATATTGTTTTTTTCAAGGTCAAGGATACGTGCTACAAGATTTTGCCTAAGTGCCAGGATAGCCCTTCGCCCGAAATCGAGGAACTTGACCTCGTCAGAGACCTCTTCACCCACCTCGTAATCCTCGTCAATCTTATGCGCCTCCGAGAGGGGTATCTGTGTATTGGGGTCGGTGAACTCCTCGTCCACAACTACTTCCCGGTTACGCCATATCTCAAAGTCACCTTTGTCAATATTGACAATGATGTCAAAATTATCGGCTTCGCCGTACTTTTTGGCAAGCATACCCCTGAATACATCTTCCAGCACACTCATCATTGTTGGCCTGTCAATATTCTTCAGTTCCTTGAACTCTGAAAAAGTATCTATAAGATTAACATTTTCCATTGCGGTAATCTGTTCTGTTATTTAAATGATATAATTACTTTCACTGTCTTAACATCTTCATAATTAAATGATCTGACAGTTGTTATGATCTCCTTGTTCTTCTGCCTGGTCTCTTTCTTCAGGTCAAATCCTCCCTTGGTGACATTCATCAGTATACCTTTCTCACTGTCACCCTCATTGGTTACCACGGCAACCATCCGCCCCTCATTCTTAAGGTATTGCCGGAGCACCAGAAAGGGCATTTCCAGTCCGGGAGATGAGACATTAAGCTCATAGTCGCCCATCTCCTCGCCGATATCATTGCTTATATTCTTGCTCAGTGAGGCGCAGTCGTCAATGTTCACACCTTCATCCCTGTCTATAAGGACGGTTATACGTCCGGTGCTGCTCAGCCTGACATCTACGAGGAAGATCCCGGAGTCGCCTATGTGCTCCTCCGCCAGTCTTCTGATATGGTCCTTTGTAATCACGCTTCTGTTTTTGATAACAAAATAGGGGACTTTTGTCCCCTTGGCCCTTCATACCCTTCTATTCGGGTGCAAAGATAATACCATTTTTTAATTTTCAATGTATGGAATGGGGTAATAAATGACAGAAGTGTTGTATCTGAAGCTTTTATTGGCGGAATTTTGAAACAATTGAATAAATTTGCAGAGATAAAACCATAACTGTTTGACTAATAAAAGAAAGATCATAAATGACCCGGTTTACGGATTTATAAGTATGCCGAGTGACCTTATTTTTGATCTTGTAAGTCATCCATGGTTTCAGAGACTACGGAATATCAGACAGCTGGGTCTTACGAGCTATGTCTATCCGGGAGCTGTTCACAGCCGTTTTCAGCACAGTCTCGGAGCTATGTATCTTACCGGACAGGCCATCCATACCCTCAGGACAAAGGGTGTTGATATTTCGCCAGCTGAGGAGGAGGCGGTATTGGTGGCGATACTTCTTCATGACATAGGCCACGGACCATTCTCTCATGCCCTGGAACATTCACTCATTGATGATATGCCTCATGAGCGCCTGTCACTGCTGATCATGGAGGAGTTGAACCGGCTTACCGGTGGCAGGCTTGTAGACGCCATGGCGATCTTCAATGGCATGTACCCCAGGGAGTTTTTTCATGATCTTGTCTCGGGGCAGATGGATATGGATAGAATGGATTACCTGAACCGGGATAGCTTCTTCACCGGCGTGATAGAGGGGTCTGTCGGTTCTGACAGGATAATCAGGATGCTGAATGTCTCAGATGACAGGCTGGTGGTGGAAGAGAAAGGCATCTATTCAGTTGAGAAGTTTTTGATAGCCAGAAGGATGATGTACTGGCAGGTATATAATCACCGTACCGTTGTGTCAGCCGAGAAGCTGCTCACCAGTTTGCTGCTGAGGGCGAGGGAGGTGACTGCTGCCGGCGGCAGGCTCTTTGCTTCTCCTGCTCTCGGGTATTTTCTACAACCAGATCACAGCCACGGAGCAGATGAGGAGGCCGGAGAGATGGTGAAACACTTCACCGCCCTCGATGAGAGCGATATCATGTCAGCAACAAAAGTGTGGATGACCTGCGGCGACTGGGTGCTGGAAGAGCTCTGCAGACGCCTGGTTAACAGGGATCTTCTTGGCATAGAGCTGCAGAGGAACCCCTTCGAGGCCTCCAGGGTTGAGGAGGCCAGTCGCAGGGCACAGAAGGTTCTGGCACTTAGTGATGAAGAGGTCAGATTTTTCGTTAATACCGGCGATGTGTACAACCAGACATATGCTCCGGGTACACCTGAGGTACGTATACTTCTCAAGAACGGAACGACGAGGAATATAACCGCAGTATCAGACCTTTTTGACAAAGAGGCGCTGTCAGAAAAGGTGACAAAATATTACCTCTGTTACCCTAAGGAAATATTACCGGAATAAAGTTTACAGATATGGAATTTACTGCTGCAATGATAGCACAACTGCTTAACGGAACCGTTGAGGGTGATCCGGGGATGAAGCTGAACACTATAGCCAAGATAGAAGAGGGGAAGCCAGGCTCCCTGTCATTTTTGGCCAACCCAAAGTATGAACCATTTATTTATACCACAGGCTCTTCTGTGATACTTGTGAGGAACGACTTCAAGCCTTCGAGGGAGATAAAGGCTACGCTGATCAGGGTCGAAGATCCTTACCAGGCTGTAGCACGGCTGCTGGCTATTTATGAACAGGCAATACCTGCCAAAAAAGGCATCCATCCGTCGGCGGTGATCGACGAGAGTGCCACAGTCGGCAAAGATGTCTTCATCGGGGCATGCGCTGTGATTTCGGAGAATGCTGTGATAGAGGATGGCTGTAACATATATGCCCAGGTCTTTATTGGCGATAGAGCAAGGGTAGGAAAGAACTGCACCCTCCACCCGGGAGTAAGGGTATATCGTGATTGTGTCATAGGCAACGACTGCATACTGCATGGAGGGGTGGTGATAGGCTCCGACGGTTTTGGCTTTGCGCCGGTGACCGATGGCAATTACATGAAGATTCCTCAGATAGGTAACGTGATTATAGAGGATGGGGTGGAGATAGGTGCCAACACCTGTATTGACAGGGCCACAATGGGATCAACGCTGATACAGAGAGGTGTCAAGCTCGACAACCTGGTGCAGATTGCCCATAACGTTGTCATTGGCGAGAATACTGTTATTGCTTCACAGTCAGGTATTGCAGGATCAACCAGGATAGGGAAGAACTGCATGCTTGGCGGACAGGTGGGGGTAGTCGGGCATCTAACCATCGCTGACGGCTGTAAGATTGCTGCACAGTCAGGCGTCATGAAATCTCTTACTGAGGAGAACTCAACCATCGTTGGCTCACCATCACAGGAGAGTAAGAAGTTCATGAGAAGCCATTCATGGTTTATCAGGCTGCCTGATCTTGGAAAAAAAGTTGACGAGCTGGCAAAAACAGTGGAGACATTAAAAAACAAATAGTTCCGACGGGGTGGTCTAAAGGAAATGGTTTGAACATCACGCAGATGGATGGCTTTTCATTATGACGTTCGGAAAAATTTTGTTTCTTTGCACGGTTAAGAAATTAATCTGCGATGAGTGATAAGCAAATGACACTGGCTAAGGAGGTGAGTCTCACGGGGAAGGGGCTTCATTCGGGCATAGATGTGAAACTGACTTTCAAACCTGCACCTGCAAATCACGGATACAAGTTTTGCCGTACAGACCTGCCGGGGGCCCCGATGATAGATGCCATTGCCGATAACGTTACGGAGACATCAAGGGGAACAACTCTTGTACAAGGTGATGCCTCAGTGGCAACAATTGAACATGTGCTTGCTGCCTTTGCCGGCTTGCAGATTGACAACGCGCTGATAGAAATTTATGGTCCTGAAGCCCCGATAATGGGAGGCAGCTCCCGCATGTTCGTGGAGGCTATAAAGAAGGCCGGAATAGTTGAACTAAAGGAAGAACGTAACTATTATATTGTCAAGGAGAAAGTGACCTTCTCTGATGAAGAGCACGGTGTTGACCTTATAATCTATCCTGATGATCACTTCAGTGCACATGTACTGATAGACTATAACTCAAAAATACTTGGCAATCAGTACGCCATCCTTGACCGTATGGATGATTTTGAGGAAGAGATATCCGGCAGTCGTACCTTTGTGTTTTTCCATGAGCTGGAGCCGTTGTTCAGGATGGGTCTTATTAAGGGCGGCGATCTTGATAACGCGGTTGTGATTCTTGAGCGTGAGGTGGAGCAGGCAGAGATTGACAGGATTGCAGCTCTGTTCAACCATCCAGGTATGACGGAACATAATGCCGGTGTGC
>CAYQNT010000022.1:0-22264 GCA_964418865.1 uncultured Rikenella sp. | reverse complement strand
CCCGAACGAGCCTGCGCGTCACAAACTGCTTGACCTTATCGGCGACCTCGCGCTGGTGGGGCAGCCCATCAAGGGTAAGGTTGTTGCCACACGCCCCGGTCATTATTCGAATACCAGGATGGCACGACTGATAAGACAGCAGATTAAGAGACAGTCGACCAAAAAGGAGATACCTCTTCTTGACACCACAAAGCCGGCATTGATGGACATTCAGCAGATAAAGATGCTGCTGCCTCACCGATTCCCCTTTCTGATGGTGGACAGGATATTAGAACTAACAGATAGCTATATCATTGGTATTAAAAACACTACATATAACGAAGCTTTTTTCCAGGGTCATTTTGAACAGGAGCATGTTTTTCCTGGTGTACTTATTGTGGAAACAATGGCACAGATCGGAGGAATTCTGGTTCTGAGCAATGTTGATGAGCCGGATAAGTATTCGACCTACTTCCTTAAGATTGACCGGATGAAGTTCAAGCATAAGGTGATCCCGGGTGATACCATAGTGGTAAGATGTGATCTTGTGGAGCCCATTAGGCGGGGCATTGTGGTCATGTATGCACAGGCCTTTGTGGGAGAGAAACTGGTATCTGAGGGTGAGATGACGGCACAGGTTGTTAAGAACAAATAGCAAAATATGATTTCTCCTTTAGCAAATATCAATCCTAAGGCTCAGATTGGGGAGGGGGTCACCGTAGAGCCGTTTGCCTGCATCTATGGTGATGTGGTCATTGGTGATGGCACATGGATAGGATCAGGGGCGGTCATTTATGACGGCGCCAGGATAGGTAAGAACTGTCAGATCTTTAATGGCGCCTCTATATCTGCCATACCGCAAGATCTTAAATTCACCGGCGAGGAGTCTACCCTTGAGATTGGTGACAATACCACTGTAAGGGAGTTTGCGACGCTCAACAGGGGCACCCGCGCCAAGGGCAGAACCGTCATAGGCAGCAACTGTCTGTTGATGGCCTATGTGCATGTGGCACACGACTGCATTGTGGGTGATCACGTAATCATGGTGGCACTCTCAGCCATTGCCGGAGAGGTTGATCTCGGTGACTGGGCAACACTCGGTGGGGGTGCAATAGTGCATCAGTTTGCACGTATTGGCAAACATGCATTTATCGGCGGAGGAGCTAAGGTACGTATGGATGTGCCGCCTTTTATCAAGGCTGACAGGGAGCCTCTGGCTTATATGGGACTTAACAGTGTAGGTCTTGAGCGCAGGGGCTTCACTAAGGAGAAGATACAGGAGCTGCATGAGATATACAGAGCCTATTATAATATGGGCATGAACGGCAGCAAGGCCCTGGAATACATAAGTATGAATTTTGCCCCGACACCGGAGCGCGATCAAATTATTGATTTTATAAAAAGTTCACCAAGGGGTGTGATAAAGGGGCGATAAGCCCTTTTTTTTATGGCAGGGGTATAAAACACGAATGGGAACGATACTTACGTATTTGTTCCCATTCCGGCGAGTGACAGCCGTAACCGTCATTACCGCCATGCTACTGTTATTGCAGTCGGTTCATCTCTATTACTCCTCCCTTTCCGCGGTCTGTCGATATCTGCCGGATGGCAGACTGCGGACCTTGTTCCGGTGTCTTTTCTGCTCTCTGCAATTGCCTTTCGGTTTTTGCTGGTTGCATACTTGTACGCGGAGCTATGAACCCCTGAGACCTGACACTCCCCGAAGGGATAGCTGCTGTCATGTCCGAATCATCTCCATCCTATCCTCGCCGGTTCGGTTGGTATGATGATTCACTCTCTGTCCGGGCACATTTGCTGCCTTATTAGCTTTCAGCGTTGCATTTGCGTTGCTCTCCTCTCGCGGTTGTTACACCGTCTGATGATTGCCCCTTTCAGACCGCCAGGATGGGAAGGTTTCTCAACCTGCACCCGTGACGGACACATCCGGACCTTGATCCTTTTGCGTGAGACTCTGAAGTTTGATGTTAATCAGAGTGATAATTAAACCATTCGAAAGAACTCTCATGCTTCAGAGCGACTTTTTATCGCTCACATGGTAGAACAAATATAACCTGTTAACCTTCTACCGGCAAATATTTTCACCTAATTATACCATAAATGAAGTAACAGGAAATACACAGCTTTATTAACAGGGATAAATTGCTATAAAACAGGGATATGTGGTAAAAAATGGAGGTTATTAACAATTGTTAACAACCTCCCCCTGTTGATAATCCGTAACTGATTGTTACTCAAGTATAACCTTTTTATTTTTCGGATATTTTACGCTGTAGGTAAGGATGATCTCACGGGTCTCGCGAGGCTGTATGACAAGATCCCAGGTGATCTCACCTGTGGTGCTGTTATACTTTCCGCCTGACAGATCTACAGCGTCGACGGTGATGGTGCTGTTTTGTGACAGAGGTATCTGATCAAGCAGCCTGACGGTTGCAGCTTTGCTCTTATTGTTGCGCAAGGAGATCAGGAACGACAAGGTCTCAACCCTGTTGGCGCCTATGAGCTTCTGTGAAGTGTAGTCGGTCCGGCGTTCACGCTTCACTGTGATGTTGTTGTCGGCACCCAGCGACACCGGAAGGGTATCTGTCAGCTCTGCTGTGTTGATGAAGCCCTTACCGGTAAAGGTATTGCTGAAGTAGATATTTGACTCGCCGGCCAGCAGATTGTACTTCTCCCAGTCAGTGATATAACCCATGAGGTAGGCTGATGTTGCCAGCTTGGGTGTGGCTGCATAACTGTAGGTGGCAGGCACGGTCAGCCTTTGCAGCTCTACTGTCTCAGTCTTCCCTCCCGAAGCGATTGTCTTAGGTACATTGACGTCAAAACTGAAGCTGATGTTAGACTCGGTTATGGTCACAGGTGGCGCGGCGCTCTCGGACTCCATCATCATGTCCTCTCCTGCTGATTCATTCCTTGCCGCTGACTTTGACCTTGTTCCGTAACCTCGCACGACAAGTTCGTTGAGCGCAAACTCCTGGTAAAAATCAATAAACCACGGGGCAAGAGGCGGCAGTGCCCCGGCAGTCATAGGTGTGGCATTGGAAAGGCTAATCTTTACATCCTTCCAGTCGATACCGCTGTTCTGCCATATGTTGGCCTTGTATATTATCACGGCAGGGTCACTGATGTCGTCAACCCTGATGTCATATGATGGACGCCAGCCGGCATTCATTACCATATATGAGAGACTGAGTTTACCTGTCACCGGTTTACTGCCTGAGACGGTGACCACTATCTCTCCGGTGGGCATCCTGGATTTGTCAAGGCTACCTGTGAGCTGCTTCTCAAGCTGCTCTTTCTCATCTTTGTAATCCTTTATTATCCTCTGTTTTTTCAGGATGGCTGTTCTGAGCGACTCAATATTCGTTGAATAGATCTCTATAAGCGCCTTGAGCTGCTCAGGAGTGATGGCCGATTTGCTACTCACAACATCATAGTTGGATTTCAGGAACAGCTCCTTCTCTTTAAGAATTTCCATTGCTGTCTCCTCGTCTTCTATCTTCAACTCCAGAGCCTTGATCTTGCCACGAAGAGTTCTTACTGTCTCTGTTTCGGCCGGATTGGCCAGATAGTTGTTGCGGTGACTGACACCCATTATCATGAAGTCACCCTCTCCTCTGACCTGGATGCTGTTCGGATCGATATAAGGCGAGAGTCCCCCGGCTACATAATCCCACGTGCCGGCCTTGACACTGACCGGGAGGTCACCGGTAAGCTGGGCGCCCTGCCTGAAGACTGTTACATGGCTGATGGGAGATTCCAGATATTTCTCCTGACCTTCAAGGGGTGATGCAGTGATAACTATCGCTATGAGAACTGCAAACAGATATTTTTTCATTATGATGAGATTTTTGTAAAGGTATTTAAAAGTGTGGTTCAGTACGGGGATGCAAAAATCCTGCCGGAATAAAAAACTGCCAGAAGATTCTTCCGGCAGCCATTAAATTATTTTGTGTGAGGAAACTTAATGATAATTAAGGTTAATATTAACCATTATAATCTTTCAAAACACTCATGAGCTTTTGGCGTGCAAAGAAGATGCGGCTCTTTACCGTTCCCAGCTTGAGATTAAGATTATCAGCTATCTCTTCGTATTTATATCCGTCAAGATGCATTTGAAAGGGGAGACGGTATTCGTCAGGTAAAGCATAAATTGCCTTCTCTATCTCATTTCCCGAGAATGCCGATTCAGGAGAAATGCTCCCCTTGTCTGAGGAGAGGTTGAGGTAATATAGCTCCTGTGTACCATCCATCATTGTATTCTCTCTCATCTTGCGACGGTAGTTGTTGATGAAGGTGTTTTTCATTATAGTGAAGACCCAGGCCTTAAGGTTCGTGGCATCAACAAATTTGTCCTGATTTTGTATTGCTTTAAGGAAAGTGTCCTGTACAAGATCAAGAGCGTTGTCGCGGTCGAGTGTGAGACTGAGAGCATATTTCTGGAGATTGCCCTTCAGATCTATTATGCTTGATGTAAATTCCCGTGCAGTCATCTTATTTATTTTTAAATTGTTGATACGAAGTTAAACACGAAATATAAGATATCCAAATCCGAATATATTAAATATTTGTTAAAACAGCAGTTTACATATGTTTTCTAAGCAATGAAAGTCAGGTAAACAGACAGTTATGATATACCTGTCTAAATTAGGACATGAAGGTATTCATTTGTTGAGGCAGTGAATATGATGTAGGCAGCTGTTTTTATTACGACAGTACATACGGTGTTGGTTGCTCTTTTACGGCAGTGAATATGATGTAGGCAGCTGTTTAAGCTGTTTATATGGTAATCGCCAATATCAAAAGATAGGCTTTTTCCATTGAGAGAGAGACCCTGTTCATCGCGGACTGAGTTATAATTTCGAAGTAAATTTTGATTACATTTCAATAAACATACAAGATTTGCAACTATACGTTTACATAAAGTGTTCTAATGATTATGTGACTGATATAACTTTAATTAAAAACTCTTATAAACGACATTTTACTAACTAAATGCCAGCCAAATACTACCTTATCATATTCTTTGCGATTTCTTTATCGGGCAACTCCTTTTCACAAGATAAGAGCGAATTGCTGAGATATTCAGGTATAATTCAACCTGAAATACTTATTTCCACAGATAAGGATCTTGATATTGATGACATTCTTGAAGATGCATATCAGTTGAAGTTTGCCCCGGTTTCAAGAAAAATTCCAATGTTTCCTCATAAGGTTTACTGGTTCAAAATTGATTTTTCAGATATCGATTTGGCCATCATGGAGAAGTGGCTGATCCGTTTCTATAAATACGACCAGATAACCTTGTTCTATCTTAATGAGGATTCAATAAGTTCAATTGATCAGACAGAAAAGTATAATTCCTCTTCGGATAACCTATACACGGAGTTTTTATTTACAAAAGAAAACCTGTTTCAGGAGAGACTGCTTTATGCCCGGATTATGCATAATACCCGTTATTTCAATCGGTGGCATGTTGCCTACATGAATCCTCTTGCCTCCGAACTTGGAAGCTACTACTATTCAAAAAAGGTTTTTTCACAGCAGATTGTTTACATAATGTTCATAGGCGGAATGCTGCTTATTATAACCTATTTCTTTGGCATCTATTTCTTATATAAAGACAAGATGTTTTTAATTTATCTGCTTTACCTGTTTTCACTTTTATTATACCTGGGAACAAAAGCAGCTTTCATTGAGATGCCATTGCGTAATTACTTTGGTCCGTATTTTAGCTATTTCCATGAATTGATCCAGGTAGTTGTTAACATTTTCTACTTAATATTTGCCTCTCACTTTTTAAAAGCCCGCACCGATTTCCCAAAACTTAATGTGGCCATTCGTTACATGGTGAAAGCTTTACTTGTAATAATGGCCATTCAGGTTGCTCTTATGTTAACCGAGCGTTATTTCTATTTAGAGGAATATGTAATGCACTTTGAACGGTTTTTTGTTATTCTATTTTCATTTTGGGCGTATTACCATATTATCAGAGGTTACAAAGACCGGCTTGCATTTTTTCTGTTGGCAGGTAGTTTTGTTTATATTATTGGTGGGTTAAGTGCACTAATGTTCAGGGAAGTGGCATTCATGATGGTTGGATCTGCAATTGAAGTCTTCTTCTTTTCGCTTGGAATGGGCTATCGCATGAAAAAAATTGAAGAAGAAAATAAATGGCGGGAAAGCGAACTGATGAGAATGGAACTAACTGCTTTGAAAGCTCAAATGAATCCGCATTTCATCTTTAATTCATTGAATTCAATCCGGGCATACGTAATCGCAAATAAAGTAAAGGAGGCCTCTGCGTATATCACAAAATTTGCCAAACTGATACGATTAATCCTTCAATACTCAGCCAAAGAATTTATCACACTTCAGGAAGATATAGAAGCACTTCAACTTTATGTTGAGCTTGAAGAATTGCGTTTTCGCGATAATTTTGGATTAGAAGTAACTGTTAGTAACGAGATTGAGTCCGGTTCCCTTTTTTTACCACCATTGATTCTCCAGCCTTATGTTGAAAATGCAATCCGTCATGGCTTAGCTCCAAAAAGCGGGGATAAAAAATTACAAATCACTATTTACCCCGAAAAGGACTGCATTGTGTTCAAGATAAAGGACAATGGAGTGGGGAGGCAACACTCGCATAAGAATAAAACTGTTATTACCGGTCATCAATCAATAGCCATGGAATTAACAAAAAAGCGAATTAATCTTACTGGGAAATTATATGCCACAGAGGGGAATGTTATTATAAATGATTTAATCGAAAATGGCTTAGCTTCGGGAACTGAAGTTATTTTAAGATTAACCTTGAGTTCATCCAAAAACAAATAAAAATGAGGTTAAGAATAGGGATTATTGATGATGAATTGCCTGCCATTGAGACATTAGTTTATGATATCAATGAAGCATTTCAGGATAAGGTTGATATAGTTTTTACTTCTAACAATCCGGTGGAAGGGATAAAGAAAATCAAATCTGAATTACCGGATTTGTTGTTTCTGGATATTGAGATGCCTCACCTCTCGGGGATTGATGTTCTCAGTTTACTAGATGATATGGAATTGCAGGTTGTAATAACAACTGCACATCAGGAGTTTGCAATAAATACTGTAGGCACTAAAGCTATCGCCTATCTGCTAAAGCCGGTTCAGCCTGAGATGTTGAGGGATACGATTGAAAAGGCTATGAATAGGGTGCTTTCCAAGAAGAGCAGACAAACACTGCCAGGGAAAATTTCAGTACCAGTTTTCGATGGTATAGAGATAGTGGACTACCGCGAAATCATTTATTGTAAATCGGATAGTAATTATACAGAAATCGTTTTGACCACCGGAAAAAAGATTATTGCAAGCAGAACCTTAGGATATTTCTCCAATATTTTGCCTGTTGAACATTTTTTCCGGATACATAAATCCTATCTGGTAAACGTTATTCATATAAAAAAATACCTGAAGCGTGATGGGGGAGAAGTCATTGTGGCTAACAACGATTTAATACCTGTCTCCAGAAACAAGCGCGACGAGATACTCAAACTCATTCAAAGCACCACTTAGTCAATTCAAAGACCGTCCTTGAGCAAATGAGCTATAAATTAACTCAAACTCATTCGGACTTACCATTCGTTTGCTGAAACCTACCGTTCGCTCATTCACTTCTGTCGGTTAAGATTGAATAAAATATCTTTGGTAAAAAGACTAAAGGGTATTAATATCCTAAACTATTTAAAACTGAATTATTTTAACTTATGAAAAACACATTAAGCACACAAAACAGGGCACTGGAAAGATCCTATTCCGGCTTCTTCTTAGTCCTGTGTGGTCTGTTGTTAATTTCCTGTACAGCAGGTGGAACGAAAAATGAAGCGCCAAATGCTAAGAATCCTATTGTTTCCTCACAAAAGGAAGGGCATATAATTAATGCCGACGATTTTGCAGGTAAGCTGGACGAATTGCTTTCCCTTGAAATGGCAGCAAAAGTAAGTGGTTTTGAGGCTTCGAAAGCCATCAAGGAGCATGAAAACAAGGCAAGTGCAATTTTTGGCGGCGAAGACAAACCTCCGCGCGAGTGCAATTATTTGTGGAAAAACGGAAGGATACGGACAATGGAAGTGGGGGACAATACGATTAGCGCCCCCTATAAGGACAAAGTAGGAATTAAATATGTTTCAAACACAACGCTCGAAAGGTTTAAACAGAGTTATGGTGTGTTGACTGATGAACAAAAAGCTGCTGCCAGCAAAAAGCTTGATGAGGAAGTAACTAAAGATCAGCCGGAACAGACAAGAACCGAAACTGAGAAACAAGTTACTGCAGTTGGAAAGGGGATGATAAAAAATCTAAAGGCTGAGGAGATAGCCGGGGTAGGTGATGCTGCAACCTGGTATCCCAACTTCAGTGAAATAAGAGTGTTTTACAAAGGGTTGACTTTTGCATTGGTAACCGATATTTCGGACGATAAAGACCTGAATAGGGAGAAAAGCATTGAACTCGCAAAGATGATCATAGATAAAAAGCTTAAATAAATATTTAAATAGAGTATTATGAAACGAATATTATTGATTGTGAGCATAATTGCCGGGTTTGGGATTATGCAAGCCCAAGCGCAATTCTTAAGAGAGTTAAAAGAACGTGCACTGGACAGAAGCAAGGAAGTGGTTATTGGTAAAACAGCCGACAAAGCAGCCGAAAAGACTGGTGATGCTATGGACAAGTTGTTGAACCCAGATTTCGGAAGTTTAATGAACGGGAAGGGCAAGAAAATTGATGCTGCAGATCTGCCCGCAGAATATCACTTCACCCATCAATATAGCCTTAAAATGACCACTGCGCAGGGAGAAATAATGATGGACTATTACCTGAATGAAACAGAACCATATATGGCTATGGAAATGGATATGGGAATGAAAATATTTATGGTTTTCGACGAGGGTAACAGAGTGACGGTTAACTATATCAATGGTGTGCCCTACGCAAATGCTATGGTAGAAGATGAAGCTGAAGAATACACTGATGTATATAACGACTATACTTTCACCAAGCTTCCTAACCGTGAATTCTTAGGGTATGATTGCGTTGGCCACCAAATGGAAAATGATGACCACAAGTTTATAATATACCTTGCTCCTGATATGGATGCCGGTTTTGGTAATGTATTCTCAAAGCAGCAAACTAATCTTCCCCCTGCTATGATGGCTGCTGCCAAAGAATATGAAAATAGCCTGATGATGTATATGGAAATGGTGGATAAGAAGAATAGCAAAAAGAAGAAGAATACCAGCGCAATTATGGAATGTGTAGCCTTTGAGTCCGGGAACCTGGTAATTAATAACAGAAAAGAATTATCCGATTAACTATTAAAAATATGACAAGCATGGAAACGGCAGAAAAAGGCATATCTACTACCGGCGAAGTTAAAACTATCACAATTTTCTTTTGATACTCTTGCTGTTTCCGTGTGACATATTTGCCGAATTGTTTAATAACTTATCACATAATTATTTAAATAAAACAATCATGAAGAACGCTTTAACCTCAACCATCACAATCTTACTGCTTTCGTCAGCAATCAGCTTACACGCGCAGATACCACGCAAGTCTACAACCGTAAAACCTACAAAAACCATTGAAACGGTTGACCAAAATAAACTAAACCAAAGAATAACAAATCCTAACCTGCAAAAAAATATTGATGTACTAAAGCAATCAGGTACTCTCTACTTTAAGGATTTGAAAGTAGGTACTCCAAGTCAGAAAAAGGGTGAGTTGGAGTTATCTGTGGTTGATAAGGAATTTCCTGCCAAAAATACAACCAAAGTTACACCGGTCGGTAAATCAACTAAACAAGGGCGCATTTGTGTAACAGAGAATCTTAATATTGAGATCAACGCAAGGGAATTCAGTTATATTTCCGAAAGTCCTGAGTCATGGGTAAAACCTGGTCAGATTTTCACGGCGCAGTCATTTATCAGCGGACAACCTACCACAGTTGTACTTCCCAGGAATCCTATCACCCTGGCTATTGACTTAAGAGGTGTTACCAATACCGTTTTCCAGGTTCAACACCCGGAACAAAATTCTCAGCTACTACAGGCTGAAACTTTTTTAATTTCACAAAACGCCACTTCACCGGGAGCCAATTTTTCATTTTCCTTTCACAAAATTCATTCTGTAGACGAAATGGAGTTTAAGCTAACAGGGAGCTATAGGGGAGCATTGGGTGCATTTTCAGGGAAATTTGGACTAAATACAGGAGATAGGCAGGAGTATCATTATTACATGCTTGAATTTCAGCAAAATATGTTTAGCATACAAGTCGATGGCATGACCCCCGCCAATGTTTTCAAACAGCCGGGTCAGGATATGTCAAGCTATGTTTATATTGACAAAGTTGACTATGGTCGAAGAGGTCTTATTGTTTTCAAATCCACCAGCACATTAGAGGAGCTTGGAGTAAATGTTTCGGCAAACTACAATGGAATATTGAATCAAGCATCCGCAAGCGCAACTTATAACCAGCTGAAGAGTAAGCAGGAAGTTGAAATAATAGCGCGTTTTTATGGAGGAGATTCACCATCCGCTATTCAGGCTATGGAAAACACTATTGAAAGTGGGGTCCCTGACCTCTTTACATATATCAGGTCAAAACCCAACAATTACCGTCTGGCAAAGCCGGTTGGCTACACTTTAAAGAATATGAACAATCAGTCGGTTGGTCAAAACAGCAAAAGGACACAAACAGTTGAAACATGTACCCCTATGCCTCTTGCTAAGATATTTAAACTGAAAGTTACGCTCACAGATATTCAATGTATTGATGGTCGTGACGGCGGTGGAAGCGATCCCGATGATTATGCAATACAGCAGTATGTTGTTTATAAAGCCCTCGGAAAAGATAAAAAATATGTAAGTCGCGATATCAATAAATTTCCCAATTTAATTGATAACCCTGGACAGGTTCCTGGTATTATCAACCCCCTGATAATAAGTGATATGTCTAATCAGATTCATGTGAGAGAGAGTGGGGATATAAAAGAACGTAACCGGAATATGATCAGCAACTCGCTGGTATTTAATATCACATTGAATGAACTAAATGATCCCAATGCATCCTTTAAGATTTATACCTGGTTAAAGGAATACTCCTCCACCAATTATGGGCTCACCACTCGCAATGATGACAAAGTACTGATGAATAATGAATCGATTTCGGTAAAGATTAAGGACGTTGTCGAGATCTTATTAAATCTAAGGAATTTGAGTGCAAATACTGTTTTTCATGATCAAAGCATTGGCAAAGGAGTGAAGTTTCACAACTTTGGCTCTGGATATATGCATCTTGCCGATATTCAGGACATTACGCCTAGAGTTTTAGAAGGGCCTATCCGTGTTGGAAATCCAGGTCAGAAAGCAGCTGTTTGGATTCAATTTGAGTTGTTGAATTAAATTATTAGTTCAATGAGTACGACATTAGATTCTGCCGCATCATTTAATCTTCCACTATACCAGACCCTCCGGGAAGAGGATCCACACGCAGATGATATTTTCGGAACCAGGATTTGAAAAAGCAACTATGAACCGATCACAAAAAATACATCACTCATAATAAAATAACCAAGGAAATGGGAAAACGCAATTTACTTATGATGGCCATCGCCTTCACTATATCGTTGAACGCTTGTAATAGCGCAACAAAAAAACCAAAGAGCGAAACCGGTACAGTCAACAAAGCCGTGGCAACCTCGACCACCCTAAGTCAGGGAACAACTTCCATAAAGAATATGGACAAATCGGAAGAAAGAACGCAAATGATTAAAAAACGGCGGGGAGAGTTGGAGAAGATAACTCCTATAGACAATGCAAGGTTTGAAAGCTGGGTACCTGAAACATTGGATGACCTTAAGAGGACTTCCATTGAGTTTAAGTCATCACCGGTACAGGGAGAAGTCGCCTATATGAACGAAGCAAATGGAAAGAATATCGAAATTTCCATTTTCGATGGAGCAGGAGGTGACGGTGCTTTTAGATTTGCTCACGAAGCAGATTTTACAGGGTTAAATAAAGAAGGATTTGAAGAGAAAACCGACTATGAGATTTACCAGGTAAAAAAGAGAAATGGAGAATACTCCGGGGAGTATTATTACAAAGGTGACAATAGCTCAAAAATTAATACCATTCTTGAAGATCGATATATAGTATCAGCAACCGGATATAAAATGAATCCCGATGAGCTTTGGAAATATGTTGAAAGCATGAATTTCAAGGATTTGAAGTGATTGTGAGCCACCAATTATGATTCAATATTATGACGAAGTATTCCACTACATCCGGATCTTCGAGAAGAGATTTTCTCAAACAGATGGGACTTCTGAGCATGGCTGCAGCTATGCCTGCGGCACTATGGGAATGCTCTTCAGAAAGCACTAATTACCAGGGAACTGGAATAGCACCTTACCGTGTTTGGGAAGAAATGCTCATGGCCCTGCAAACCAGTCCTGACCATCTGAAAGGACGAATGAACATGCTGATTAAAGAAGGTAATCCTGAGGCAATGTTCCATTTTGTGAGGGATGAAATTCATCTGATGCCTAACTCCCCCGTCTCGCTGAGGGGTATGGGCAAGACCATGCGTTACGGAATCCCGGGTGTTCTGCGTTACGGCTTTGCCACACCCCGCGAGAAAGCCGAATTGCTGAATTCCATGTTTACCGGTGCCGGCATAACCTCATCTGTTGTTTATGAACGCACAGATATTCAGTTAGATGAAGTGCCTCCATTTTTTTATAGGCCTATTGAAAGGAAATTTGATCCTCTCATCGACAAAAAAACATTGAAGAGGTGGACCAGCGAAATGGGCGCCAAAGAAAGTACGTCTGAAGCAACTAATCCTGACCCTGGTTTAACAGAAAGTAGAAAGCTTTCTGAAAATCTCTGGAGCCTTATTCCGGAAAAGGATAAAATCAGTGGACAGACTTTTGATTTCAGGTGGGACAATTACCGGTCACCGGCAGTAGAGTTTGAATGGGAAGGTGAAACGAAACATGCACATTTATTTGACCCTAATATCCCTTTTGGTAGTCTCATGAATGAAAGCGATGGCAGAACCTCTCCAGCTGAAGATGCTGAATTTACAGATGAGAGAATCAATATTTCCCTTACTTATCGCGATGGTATTAGCCCTCACGAGGAAAAGAAACTGGTTCATGGCGAATGGCCTACGCACGAGCTGGCGGGAAACCAGGTAGTACTCTCATTCTTGAATGGCTTAAACCTCGAAAAACAAATTACTACTGCGGTTGGCAATCTGAGAATCTTCACTCCTGCACTTTCTTATCAGTCGGTCGAGGCTGAAAAACCTTATATGGAAGCCCGCTCATTTCTGGGAAATCCGGTCACACTTGAAGGGAAAATTATTGATCTGAGCGACGAAAAAGCAAGAATAGGAAATGCTGCTCTGCTCGCCAAACCCAATGCAACCCTTCAAAAAGAAATAGAGCAAATTGAGATAAAAGCTATTCCGGGGGGGTATCCGCGGGTAAAACTGCACGTATGGCCACTCAATGCAAAAGGTGAAATGATTGAAGGGCTTTCTGCTACTGATTTTTCGGTTTACGATAACGAAACACCCGTACAGGCCATTCTGGAAAGCAACCAACGACAACCCAAAGTACATATTCTCTACGATGCTTCGCTGAGCATGCCCAAAGCCTATGCAGGCGACCAGATGGATGCTTTTGTGGAATCACTGGAGAATGCTATTCTTAAAAAATTTCCGGATACCCAAATCACAAAATGGGCAACCAGTTCTGATTTATACACCTGGCTTACAAAGGCTTCCCTAACCAGCACTGACCTTATTATTTTTGCCACTGATGGCGACAATGGCGACCAGTACGATGCCGTTAAAATGGAAAAGCTGAGATCAGGGCCGCCCGCCATGATTCTGAATGTCACAAATTCGACCGGCCCGGGTCACCTGGAGTCGTTCCAAAACATGGCCAATGCCACCAACGGTGTAGTAATTGATGCCCGCGACCAGACTAAAACCATTGAAAGTGTTAGCCTGTTCATTGATAACCTTGAAATTCCGCCATATGTCTTTACTTATTTCGCAGCCAGCCCATCGGTACCACATAAGGTGCTGATAACGGCTGACAAACATAGGGTAAAAGCAACCAATGATTATATTTTTAGCTTTATCCCTGATGCTGATACTGTGGCTGGTGAGCACATTGTGGGGCTGCACCTTACTGTACAAGCCGGACGACAGGTGGTAACCCGCGTTCTGGCCGGGTGGGACCCTATGGATGACTATAACAGGTTACCCACTTTGACGGATTTTTTCGATGTACGAAATATGTTTCTGGGAGGTGCTTTGATTGCTGTTGAGGGCGAAGGTCCGACGCTTTCCGCCGCCCTGTCTGATATTCTCAAATACCGGTTGAGTACCCGTAAATGGGGTGAGGCTATCATTCAGAATGATTTGGAGAAATCAGCTGAGGCATTTGCCGAAGGCGGATTTGTTTATAATGAAAATCTGGCTTCCCTTATGCAGCCGCTGCAAAATGCTGTTTCAGATCAAAGCTTCACATTTGCTTCCGGGCCACGGATTGCGATAATCAAAAACTGGCCGGGGATAAACCGGGAATTCTCAAAATACAGTTTCGATTATCTGCCTACCTCTAATTATATTACACTGTCTCAGAATCCGCTGGAAGGATTTAAAACCACCCTTGAAAAAACAGCGCAGCTGGCTATTATTGAGAACCATTTCTTTAAAACCAGCACACTTTCGGTGTTAGCCTCCAAAGACATTATTTCATCACATGAGGCCGGTAATTCTGAATGGTTCAGGAAATTATACAGCGAAGGTGCTGATGCCCGCTTCTGGTATGAACGAGTTTACCGGAGCGACGGCAGTTTTAACCTTTTTGACCAGTCGGGAAGCGAAAAGGCGTTCTGGAGGATTAATGGACGAACCGGTGAATTGTATGGAATGCTGCCCGATATGAGCGGTGGTGGCACTAATCATATCCAGTTTCAGCTCGACGAACTAAGCCGGGTAATGAACGTTTATTCTCTGATTTTCGCAGGTTTAGGAGTTGGTTCGCTTCCTATTGGAATTGTCATGGTTTATGGTATGTTTCTGGTAAGATTGTATGCAATTGCCACTGAAGTAATAATTTTAATGGATAACACCGGTATGGATGAAAAAATTGCAGCTGCCATACAGCAATTAGCATGCAATGTGCAAAAGGAAATTGACTTCGCCACGCTTGGAGGAGTTGGTACCATAATGAGTGGCCTCGATAATATGATAGCATTATACGGTGGAGGTGGATTGCCGGGCTTTAGGTGTTGATATCTAAGTTCACCCACATTTCACTGAGTTTTGCTCCGGTAAAGGGGCTCGTGCTTTTACACTGAGGTTTAACCCAATTCTTTATCTTTGTAAAAAATTACTTATGGAGATAAAAGATTATCCCTCAGGAAAAACCGCCATCTACCGTTTTGATGCCTCAGGAGATCCGAAAGCTGTCATTATTCTTGTGCATGGTCTTGGAGAACATTCAGGAAGGTATGCCGGTTGGGCTGCCAGGTTCAATAAAGTAGGAGTGACACTTCTTGCTTTTGACCTGCCCGGTCATGGTAATTCAGAAGGCAAAAGAGGTGTGTTATCTTCACCCATGAAGGTGTATGACACTATTGACCAGTTGTGCACAGAGATGCATGCTGAATTTCCTGGTGTTCCCTTGTTCATCTACGGGCACAGCCTTGGCGGCGGGATCGTTCTTAACTACCTGATCAGACGTAAGCCTCAGCTAAGTGGTGCCATAGTCACATCACCCTGGGTGATTCTTTCTGATACAACACCTAAGGCGAAAGTGATTCTTGCGAACGTAGCAAAGAAGCTTATGCCAGGGATGGCACAGTCGTCAGGACTGAACACCGAATATCTCTCACGTGATCCGGAGGTGGTTGCGGCCTACCGTACTGACCCGCTGGTACACGGCATGATCTCAGCAGGACTCTTCGGATGGATGACAGACGCTGCCACGGAGACATTGTCGCGTGCTGCGGAGATCACCGTTCCGCTTCTGCTGGCACATGGCCGTAATGACATGATAACTTCTCCCTCGGGCTCATTGCAGGTTGCCGGACTGGTTAAAAATGTAACTCTTAAGCTATGGGATGAGGGTTATCATGAGCTCCACAATGACCTGCTTAAGGATGAGCACTTCGACTTCATCACCGAATGGATTGATACATTAATCTAAAAGATAAAATGGACCTCACTACCGGGGTACCCCTTCCCGTATCATCTTCTTCCATCACCTATTCCACACCTGTGATGTTCCTGGGATCATGCTTTGCAGGTGAGATCGGATATCGAATGGCAACAGGTAAGCTGAAGGTGATGACCAATCCTCATGGCACTCTGTTTAATCCGTTTTCAGTAGCCGGCGCACTTGACAAATTTATCTCCGGGCATCACTATACGCCTGAAGATATCTACCTGCATCAGAATCGTTATTTGAGCCTTGATCATCATACCGCTTTCTCTTCCTATGATCGTGATGTTCTTATCAAAAGGCTAAATGAAACCAGCCTGGCTGCCTCCTCGTTTATCAGAGAGACTTCCTTTCTTTTTGTCACTTTCGGCACTTCATATGTTTATACTATGAGAGATAGTGGCTCCATCGTTGCAAATTGCCACAAGCTGCCGTCATCACTCTTTTCCCGCCAGCAGGCATCATGGTCAGAGATAGCAGCCAGATGGAGGGAGACCCTTGACCGTCTTGCAGAGCTTAACCCGGGGCTAAGGGTATGGTTTACCATTAGTCCCGTTCGTCACCTGAGTGACGGCGCTCATTCAAACCAGCTGAGTAAGGCTCACTTGCTGCTGGCAGTAGAGGAGCTGCTGACACATCGCTCCGTAGCAGGCTATTTCCCTGCATATGAGATCTTTATGGATGAACTGCGTGATTACAGGTTCTATGCACCTGACATGGTTCACCCGTCTGACACTGCCATTGATTACATATGGGAGAAATTCAGCTCAGTATTTATTGAGAGTCATGTACTGCGACTCTGGAGTGAGGCGGCAAAAATAACGCGCGCAATGACTCACCGCATTTCTGAAGGACAGCAAGAGGCAGCTCCTTTTGCAACGGTAATGCTTAAGAAAATAAGTGAACTGAAAACCAGGGCTCCTTTGATAGATCTGGAAGCAGAAGAACAATACTTCCTGGCTCTTTTGTAGAAGAAAGTCAATAAAAAAGTGAACAAAATAACACTATCGTTGTTTTGTCTAATAAAATCATAACAATTAGAGCCCTTTGAGACAAATTTCAAACAGATGGAATCCGCATGTTTTTGAATTCGTAAATAGAGAATTATAATATTAAGCAACATGTGGGTTTGTATTCGGCGAGCCCTTCGGGGTTCCTCATACCATTAAAATAAACTAGTATACGATGAAACGATATCTTTTGATGCTGCCACTATTACTTTTCTTTGCTGATCTTTCAGGCCAATCAGGCGGTGGTATCATACGTGGTCAGGTGGTTGATGCAACCACCAATGAGCCGGTGCCCTTTGCCAGTGTGGTCATCTGGAATACTACCATTGGTGCTATGACCGATTTCGACGGGAATTTTACTTTCACGGGTTTAAAGCCTGGTTTTGTGGAGGTCAGGGCATCATCAGTAGGTTACAAGCCATACATCACGGAAGGCGTCATGGTTACAAATAATAATGAGGTCAATCTTAACATACGCCTGGAAGCTACTGTTGTGGAGGTGGGTGATGTGGTTGTGAGGCCCTCTCCATTCCGCAAGTCAATTGAGAGTCCGGTATCTGCAAGGATAATAAGCATTCAGGAGATAGAACTGAACCCGGGAGGCAATCGTGATTTATCACGTGTTATACAGTCTTTCCCGGGTGTGGCTTCCACACCTGCCTTCAGGAATGATGTCATAGTCAGGGGTGGCGGACCAAATGAGAATAGGTTTTTCATTGACAACGTAGAGATTCCTTATCTGAATCATTTTTCTACCCAGGGATCATCAGGCGGTCCAACTGGTATCATAAACGTGGACTTTGTAAGATCTGTCGATTTCCTTTCAGGTGCCTTCCCGGCATCACGGGGTAATGCCCTGAGTTCCGTGATGGATTTTACCATGATAGACGGCAACAAGGAGAAGCGTTCGCTGAAGGCAACCGTTGGAGCCTCTGACCTTGGTCTCACGTTTAACGGGCCTGTGGGTGAGCGCGGTTCACTGATAGTCTCAGCGCGCAGGTCATACCTGCAATTTCTCTTTGGAGCGATAGGGCTGCCTTTTCTTCCAACCTACACAGATTTTCAGTTCAAGTACAAAGTTAAACTTGACCAGAAGAATGAGCTGACGGTACTCGGACTGGGGGCAAAGGACGACTTCAGGCTTAACCTGGATGCAAACGAAACGGAGTACCAGCGCTATATCCTTGGATACCTGCCGACACAGGAGCAGTACACTTATACAGTTGGTGCTGTCTACAAGCATTTCCGCACCAACGGATCTGACATGCTGGTTCTCAGCCGGAATTATCTTAACAACACCCAGTACAAATATCTTGACAACGATGAATCTATTCCGGCCAACAAGACCTACGATTACCAGAGCGGCGAGGGTGATATTCGTTTAAGGTATGAACGCACGGTTGTATGGCCAAACTCGTTCAGGGTTAGTTATGGAGCAGGCACGGAGATGTCACGATACCGGAATGACACCTACCGTCAGTTCTTTGCAGGTAACAGTCTCCAGACAGAGATTTACAATACCAGTCTGCTTTTCTTTAAGTATGCAGCCTTCGGGCAGGTGAGTCGTTCATTCATCGATGAGAAGCTGAGACTTTCTTTCGGGTTGCGTACTGATGCAAACAGCTTTTCTGCCATTATGGCCAATCCGCTGACACAAATCTCGCCACGTTTATCTGCATCATTGACCCTTACTGAGGAGATAAATCTCAACTTCAGCGTCGGACGCTATTACCAGCTCCCGCCGTATACTGCTCTTGGGCTTAAAGACAATGATGGCAACTTCATCAACCGGGATAACAAGCTGAAGTATATTGCAGCTGATCATTTTGTCGGAGGCCTTGAGTTGGTACCCGACGAGAGGTTGCAATTCACCCTGGAGGGTTTTTACAAGCATTACTCTGACTACCCCTTCTCCGTTGCTGACCAGGTGCCTCTTTCTACAAAGAGCGCAGGATATGGGGTTTTCGGTAACGAAGCACTCGTATCCACAGCTGTTGGACGGGCATATGGCCTTGAACTTATGGGCCGGGCAAGGGACTTCGCAGGGCTAAACATGGTCTTTTCATATACTTTTGTGAGAAGTGAGTTTAAAGGTACCGGTGGCGATTATATTCCCACGGCATGGGATAACAGGCACCTCATCAGTGTCACTGCCACCAAGGCTATCGGGAAGAGCTGGGATGCCGGATTCCGCTGGAGATACGTCGGCGGGGCTCCCTACACTCCATTTGATGCTGACAAATCGACGTTCATTGATGCATGGAACGTAACCGGACAGGGATACCTTGACTATGGTAAATTCAACTCCGAGAGGCTTAAAGGTTTTAACCAGCTTGATATCAGGATCGACAAGCAATTTTATTTTGACAGATGGTCGCTGATGCTCTATGTAGATGTACAGAATGTATTAAACTTCAAAGCTCAGCAGCCTAGTATACTGGTTCTCCAGACAGATGACACCACTGGCGCTCCTCTTATCAACCCAACGGATCCGCAGCGTTATCTCCTGAAATACATTGACGGGGACTCAGGTATTGTACTGCCTACGATAGGTATTATTATTGAAATCTGAAAACATGAAAGAGATGAAATATTTCATAATTGCATTAACAGTTGTCTTAGCTTCATGCTCGGCAAAGCCGTCAGTATTAAAGCTGGCACAAAGGCAGACTTTTGCCGATGTTATAACCAACAGAGCCGGCACCGGCCAGGAGATAGAGGTGAAGTTCTACGGAGGGCCCTCTCTCTATTATCCGCTCATGGCCGTATGGCTTGAGGATGACCGGGGTGAATATATCCAGACCCTTTTTGTTCCCGGGGCAATAGCTACAGGCGTCTTCAGGTATGGCTCCAATGAAACGGGCAAATGGATTGAAGCAGCAAAGCGTGCGCCTCAGACATTGCCATACTGGTCGCACAAGCGGGGTATCAAAGCTGATGACGGCCTTTACATGCCTGACCCTGAGAACCCGGTGGCTGATGCTTACAGCGGCGCCACACCAATAACAAGCTTTGTGCTTCATTCAAGGGCTGACAATCCGCTGCCATCCAGGTTCAGGGTGATGTTTGAGCTGAACCAGAACTGGGACTGGAATGAGTATTGGACGAATGACAAATATCCGGGCGACAAGAACTACCTGTTCAATGCCCAGCCGTCAGTGGTTTATGAAAGCACCGTTGAACTTGATGATCTACATGAGAGATATGTTATGAAACCTGTGGGTCACAGCCATCCAACGGGCGCAACCGGTGAGCTCTTCACAGACCTAAGCACCATTACAACGGCACTTCAGATTGCTGACTCAATAGTTGTCAGAGTGATAAAAGAATAATCAGGAATAATATCAGGTATTTTTAAAGGCTGTCGGCCCATTCAGGCAGACCGGCTGGTGAGCTGACAGCTTTTGTTTTACCGTTGCTCCATGATCCACTGCTGTCATATCTGCCAAGCACTATAATCTTCTTAAGACCCAGCTCCCTGACCATATCATTGCAGAAACCCCGAACTTCCTCATCGGGTTCTGACGCTGGCAGATTCACAGCAAGAATAGTGAAAGGCTTTACAGTGTGGATTCCTCTTATGTCATCTACTGAAAGTGTTCCTTCTGAATATACAACATCATATCCTCGCTTTCGGATGAGGTATTTGAGAAAGACCAGATTATTTTCAGTGCCGGCATCACCGAGGTTAATTAAGGCGGCACTCTTCCCGCTGAGCGGGCTGTCAAGGGCTAAGTCCTCAGAGATAAGAATAGTTCTTATGACATGTCTTATAAATTGTTCCTGCGGCTTTGAGATACCATCGGTAAGCCACAGTGCACGAGCTTTCTGCATAAGCGGGTAAAATACCTGAAGGTAAGCCTCTGTCAGACCTTTCTCCCTTACAAACTGGCAGAGTTTTTCCCTGAACTCTTCCTCGCTGAAACGCAGTGCTGACATGATAAGGTCTCCTGGCTTGAATGAACCATCGTTCAGCAGATCCATCTCACCTGTCTTCAGTACTTCACGAAGCAACTCATTGTCGCTCAGCTGTGCGATCTTCGAGATCTTCAATCCGTTACGGTTAAGTATGGCGACGGTGATGAGCTTTTTTAGCTCCTCTTCTGTATACTGTCTTATGTTTGACTCGCTTCTTTCGGGCGTAAGAATCCCGTACCTCTTCTCCCACATTCTGATGGTGTGGGCTTTAATTCCACAGAAGTTCTCAAGATCCTTAATGGAGTATGTCGTGCTTCCTGCATTCATCTCTCTCAATGTTACTTACTCGATGAGTATAACAATGTGACAGTAAAAAAGTTTAGAGTTATTTTCACAGGGCATGATGGAATCCCTATTATGTCAGCCGGACTGTTGGTGCGGGTGTTTTTCTGTTGCGTAACGGAATTTGGACTGCTCATCCAAAATGGTCTGATTTACTAAAGAACAGCTTTAACATGATGTAAAAAAGTCGTAAATTCGCAGTTCATTGTATTTTGATGAAAGAGTTACAGAGCGTAAAACAGCGGTTTGGTATAATAGGCAACCATGAAGGGCTGAACAGGGCTATTGATATCGCTGTTCAGGTAGCACCTACAGATCTCTCTGTTCTTGTTACCGGGGAGAGTGGCACCGGGAAGGAGATATTTCCGCAGGTGATACATACATACAGTATCCGCAAGCATGGGCCTTATATCGCAGTCAATTGCGGAGCCATCCCCGAGGGTACGATCGATTCCGAGCTCTTCGGTCATGAGAAGGGGGCGTTTACCGGAGCCACAGACAGTCGTAAAGGCTATTTTGAGGTTGCCAATGGCGGCACCATATTGCTCGACGAGGTGTCAGAGCTGCCTCTATCAACACAAGTGAGGTTGTTGCGAGTTCTTGAGTCAGGAGAATTCATCAGAGTGGGCTCATCAAAGGTTCAGAAGACTGATGTCAGGGTCATTGCCGCTACTAATGTTGATCTTGTTCAGGCTGTTGGTTC
>CAYQNT010000021.1:11168-29134 GCA_964418865.1 uncultured Rikenella sp. | reverse complement strand
TACTGGATCACGATATTATCTGGTAATGAACAGGGTAACCAACAGTGCAGCTGATGTTGACATAACCAAGAATCATCTCAGCGGAAACTGGGGTCCGGGGCTGACGAATAAAGATAATTCACTGATGCTGAATCTTTTTACAAAGTACAAAGGCCTGGAATTTTTCGGTACTTATGAAAAATTCAAAGGGACTCTTCTTTCTGGCGCAGATTCTGAATTTAGTCAGTACGCAGCAGAGTTGATATATCGAATGGGCAGCAGTGAACAGTTTTTTGGCGGTGCCCGCTATAACAATGCCTGGAATGGCCTTGATCAGTCAATAACACGTTTTCAGGCTGTTGCCGGTTGGTTTATGACCGAATCTATAGTCCTCAAGCTTGAATATGTCAACCAGAATTATCATGAGTTTATTGCCAAATACGGTGCAGAAGCCGGATTTAAAGGTGTAATGTTCGAAGCAGCTATTTCATTCTAAAAGTGAGACAATCATCAAAAATATTACTTTTTGCAGGCTTTCTGTTTCTCTTCGGAAACGGTAATAATCCGCTGTTCCCTGTTGGATTGACCGATGACCCAAGGGGAACGGGCTGCGTAAGTTTCTTAGTCATAAATGGCAAATCCAATATTAATACCTTCAGCTTCACATATGTTACACCTCTTGTGCCCAGAGAAGCCAAAGTCAGCAAGGGAGCTGAGGATGGAAGGATCGATCTTGTGATCCCTGTGGAACTGTTTAAGCCGAGTAATCCCAGTATGTATAATGATTTTCTCACTCTGTTGAATGCGAAAGAATACCCTTACATAAAGATTAGTCTCCTCTCAGGGGATCTATACTGGGAGCGAAATTCGGAAGTTTCTCAAAGCGAAAAGATTTCCGTAACAATTGCCGGCGTCACAAGGGAGTATACTGTTAATTGTACGCTGGATCACTGCAATGAAAATTTAATTCTCAATGGGATGCAGACGGTAAGACTTTCAGATTTCGGACTGAAAGCTCCTGTCAGGTTAGTGGGACTCGTGAAGGTTCACAATGAAATCGATGTGAAGTTTGGGTTTATTATTAACTTTACTGAGGAGCATACAGCTCATATTTTGCGGTGAAGATTAGTACAAGAACACGGTATGGAGTAAGAACGATGCTGGAGATTGCCATGGCAACAGAGTCTGGTGGCGTATTCCAGAAGGATATTGCTGTTAATCAGAAACTGTCGATTAAATACCTTGATCATATAATTCATTCTCTTAAGACAGCACGTCTTATCACCAATGCCAAGGGGCGTAAAAGCGGATATATGCTGACGCGCGCTCCGGAAGAGATCACCATTTATGACATTCATCGCGCTTTTGAGCCAGGCATATGCGTGGTTGACTGCATCGGCAAGGATTTTAAGTGCAACCAATCCGGACAGTGTCAGACACAGGGTCTTTGGCGCAATCTTAATAACCTTATCCTGACCTACTTCAAATCAGTTACACTCAGAGACCTTGTTGAGGGCAAGATTGAGGTCTCTGAACTAGCCTGACAATCCAGTCCTCAGTCTTCAGCCCTCAGCCCTCAGTTCTCAGCCCTCAGTTCTCAGTCTTCAGTCTTCAGCCCTCAGTCTTCAGTCTTCAGCCCTCAGTCTTCAGTCCTCAGTCTTCGGCCCCATGCCGCATGCCGCATGCTCCATGCCGCATGCCCCATGCCCCAAGCCCCAAGCCCCATGCTGCTTGCTGCTTGCTCCCTGCCACTACTCCAGACTCCCCACAGCTTTTTCAACGGCATGCAATATCTCGCATGACTTCACAAGCTCCTTCATGGTAGTGTGATCAGAGTAGAGCGGACGGTCGATGTCAAGGAACTCAACGTGTTTCCGTATGGTATCCTTGGCTTTCTGTACTCCGGCACCGAAACTATATTCTTCCTTTCTGAAATCGAGCGCCTGTGCTGCAGCCATTAACTCGATGCCAAGAATGCCATAGGCATTGTCAAGGATCTGGTTATTCTTGATGGCTGTGTTCATACCCATTGAGACAAAGTCCTCCTGGTCGGCAGCAGCAGGTATTGACTGTATTGATGCAGGCATGGATAGTATGCGCTGTTCAACTATCAGCATGTCAGCTGTATACTGGCTGAGCATTAGTCCTGAGAACATCCCTGCACCTTTGGTCAGGAAGGCAGGCAGCCCCACGCTAAGAGCGGGATTATTGAGGCGGTTCATTCGCCTCTCCGACATCACTGATACCATGGTGACGCATGCACCAGCCATATCCATGGGCACGCTTACGGGTGATCCCTGGAAATTGGCACCGGAGAGCTGAAGGTTCTTTTCGGGGAAGAATATTGGATTATCACCTACACCGTTAAGCTCTGTCTCCACCTGGCTGCGGGCATATGCGAGCATATCATGGGCTGCGCCGATCACCTGTGGTGTTGATCTCATTGAATAGGCATCCTGTACTTTTGACTTAACCCTTCCTTCCTTAAGGTCACCGCCGGCGACGCATTGGTTGATGGCGTGGGCGCTCCTCATTGCCCCTTTGAATCCGCGTGCCTCATGCAGGAGGGGTTCGTATGGTTTCATGTTGGCTTTGAGAGCCTCGAGTGACATTGCTGCGGCTATCTCAGCCTGCTTGAGCCAGTTATTGGCATCAACGAGCCATATGGCGCTCATTGCGGTGAGCATGTTAGAGCCGTTAATGGATGCCAGCCCGTCACGTGCCTGTAGTCCGGGTACTGCTATGCCTGCCCTCTTCATTGCTTCGGCGCCCTCAAGAAGCTCACCCTTGTAATATGCCTTCCCTTCGCCCATAAGCAGAAGAGCTACCTGCGACATTGGGGCCAGGTCACCGCAGGCGCCTACAGAACCTTTCTGACAGGCAAACGGTGTGACACCCTTGTTGAGCATCTCCACATAGGTCTCTGTGATCTCGAGGCGGCATCCAGAATTACCATGGGCATGAACATTGATCCTGCCAAGCATGGCGCCCCTGACGGTCTCAATTGATGCCGGATCACCTATGCCGGCAGCATGGTTATAGACTAGATATTTTTGAAAATCCTTGATCTGGTCATCATTGAGAACCATCTCCGAGAACTCGCCTATGCCTGTGTTGACACCGTACATGATCTCATGGGCGACGAGCTTTTTTTCAAGCATGGCACGGCATACGAGTATTCTTTTGCGTGCATCTGGGTGTAGTTCTATTTTCTGTCCGTGGCGGGCAACATTGACGACGTCATTGATCGTTAAGCCCGATCCGTTAATAATTAATGTATTCATAATGAAGATTTTTTTGTTTAGAAATATTGAAGACTGGAATATAATAAATGGGTGGAGGGGCGGCATCACGTCTGTGTGTCGCTTTACCCCTGATAATCAATACAATCCGGAGCGGTTGATTTTAATCTGGTATTCCAGTGTCCAGTTATGTGACATAAGTCGGTGTTACAGCATCAAATATATAAAAAAATAACTGTTGTCCGAATAATATGGCAATAACACCGGAGCAAGCTCAGTCCACGTAATTCGGGGTAAGTTGCGACGACCTAGGCTTGCAGGCTCAGCGAAGTTAATTTATCAGAATGCTTAAAATAATAAAAAGAGAAGATACTACCTTACAGTTTCACCACAATTTTGTAAATTGGTATTGCAAAGTCAAGTGCAATGTGGGTGAAATTTTCAAAAATAATTCTTGTTCCAAATAGCCCCCTTTATATGTAAGGTTATCTATCATTTGATATTCAGTCGAAATTATGGCAAAGCACAGGCAGTATTTCGTTCCTCTGATGGTAATGATTCCGGCCTTCTGGCTATTGTTTACCCCGGGTTCTAAGGCACAGAATGTAACCTTAACCGGATTTATCAGAGAAGAAGTATCACATGAAGCATTACCATATGCAACAGTCTATCTTCCGGCAAGTAAAACCGGAAGGTCGGCAAACCAATATGGATATTATACTTTAATTGTTCCGTCAGGTAAGTGTGATATTGAAGTATCATATGTTGGATACCAGAACGTGAAGGAAAGTTTTGAACTGAAAAGTGACACTACAATTAATTAATTTTTATCTCACGGCTCCTGTGATAGGCGAAGTGATTGTAACAGCAGGTCAGGGGGATCACCCTTCTGCCAGGCTAAATCAAATAACTATTTCAATGAGTAAGGTCAAAGATATCCCTCCATTTTTCGGGGAATATGACTTGATAAAAGCTATAGCCCTGACCCCGGGAATAAATACCAGCGGAGAGGGTAGCTCGGGCTTGATTGTACGTGGTGGAACACCTGATCAGAACCTTGTGCTGTTAGATGGAGCCACTATTTATAACAATTCACACATTTTGGGTTTCATCTCCATTTTCAATTCTGAAGCAATCTCAAGTGCTGAATTAATAAAAGGTGGGTTTTCACCTAAATATGGAGGCAGGCTGTCATCAATACTCAATGTCACAATGAAGGAAGGCAACCTGAAGGAGTATAAATCAAGTCTGACGGTAGGACCAATAAGTTCGCAGTTCACCACAGAAGGACCCATAATTAAGGATAAAGCATCTTTTATTCTTTCAGGCAGAGCAACCTATCTAACTCTTATAACCCTGCCATTATATCTGCTCTCTAATGATAAATCAGACAGATTCAATTACTTTATGTATGACTTCAATGGCAAAGTGAATTATGCATTTAACGAGAAAGAAAAGATCTTCTTCAGCTTCTATACTGGCAGTGATATATGGAATGCCAGAACCAATGAAATAGAGAAATATACGGGAGTTGATTTGAATTGGGATAATGCTACTGCTACTCTGCGCTATACAAAAAGTTTTTCCAGTGGATTGTTTTTTATCTCCCAGGTTGTCTATAACCACTTTGTCTTTAGATATATTATTGCCGACAGGTCCATAACAAAGCCACCTGAATATGACCCCATGGCAGCAACCACCCTTTCATCGGTTGAGGATATCTCAACCAGGCAGCATTTCGAGTTTTCAACCGGCAGTAAGAACAGAATTGAGGCAGGCCTGGAAATATCGAGACAGGCTTTTCACCCGGATTATTATAAGCTGGAAAATATTTCTTTTGGTACAAATATTCCACCAACACGTGACAACAATTACTCCTTTTGTTCAGGATCTGCCTATTTCGAAGACATTTATTCACCCTATAGTTGGTTATCCGTAGGTATTGGCGCTCGCTATTCCATTCAATTACTTGCAAATAAGACATATGAATCATTTGAGCCTCGCATTAACCTGATGTTCAAAACTAAAAATAATGTTGATTTTAACCTGGCATATACAAAAATGGCACAACCGGTTTTTCAACTTTCAAATACTGGACAAGGCTTGCCAATTGAAGTATGGGTACCCGTAACCAGGGATCTATCGCCTGCAATATCTCACCAGTGGTCGGCTGGTTACAGGCAGAAGATGGAATTCCTGCCTGTCATAGTCCAGGCTGAATTATTCTACAAAGAGACAAAGGGTTTAATTGAATATGATCAGGGAATTTCATATATCACTAATATTTCAAAAAAATGGGATCAGAACATTGTTAAGAATGGATACGGGAAATCATATGGATTGGAACTTCTTGTGAGCAAGGAGTCCGGCAGGGTTAAGGGTTGGTTAGGCTACACTCTTTCAAGAAACTATCGCAGGTTTGATGAGATCAATGACGGGCAATGGTATTTTGCGCGCTATGACCGAACGCATGACATTGAATTGACCGGTGTTTATCAATTGAACAAATCATGGAAGTTCTCAGGTGTGTTTGTGCTCTCGACAGGACAGCCTGCCACCCTGGCAACAACAGTTCATAAGGACTTATTCGGAAACGAGATTCAGGTTTTTACAAAACGCAATAATCTCAGGATGCCCACATATCACCGTTTGGATCTTTCATTCACAAAGGAGTTTACGACAAAAAGAGGAAGGAATAGTTCATTATCATTTGGAGCTTACAATGTTTATTGCCGTATGAATCCGTTTTATGTCACATTAGACGAGACCGTGATTAATGGGAAAAATGACGAGGTAATAGGGTATAGAACAAGATATAATTCGGGTACTTTACTTACGATCATCCCTTACATTAATTATTCGATAAAATTCTGATATGAGAGAAGCACTTATCTGTTTTGTCTTTTTTGCTACGTCATTAATATCATGCACTAAAGAATTAAGGTTTAATCCACCATTCGAAGGTGAAAAGCTTGTGATAAATGGTCAGATCAACAAAAACGGAGTTTTTATTAATCTTTCACACTCAGTCAACCCTGTCAGAGACTGTTTGCCTAATGAAGACCTGGGAGTTCCTGATGCTATAATGTCTCTGTTTGAGAATGGCCTTTTTATATGCAATCTTGAACATACAGGTGAAGGAAATTATGTGGTTCCTTCTAATCTGAGCTTCGTTCCTGAAGAGGGGAAACATTACAAAGTAAAGGCAGCCTCCGTAAAATACCCGGAGGCAGTATCGGATGATGTCATAATACCAACTCTCCCTGAAATAAAAGTATTATCTTATAGAGATGCAGGTATACATTATGCTATTCAGTCAGGCCTCCACCGTTTCAATACCGGAGATTTCACATGACACTGTGTTTTTCTATCTCTCTGCATTCAGTAACCAGGGGAACATGGTCTATATTTACAGGTATCCCCGCAATGATGTCAACCTCTATTTTGAAAACTGTGAGGCTATTGCTGGTTATAGTATTATTTACAGTAATAGTTGCGGACTCTCAAATACCAGTTTAAGTTTTATTATCCCCTTGCAGCCATCAAGTAATGAATTATATTATGAATCAGTTACTGTTGTAATTGGCGTTACTAGTCGGGAATTATTTGATTACGCTAAAACCTACAATGATTTGAGCGGAATCGAGTATGGTTTCGCCGAACCTGCATTTTTAAAATCAAATATTTCCGGGGGTTATGGTTTGTTTTACGCCACAAATACTTTCAACTATATAATCAAGAATTGAACTGAGAGACTACTCTCCCGATTCGCATGAACGTGATGCGTTGCGGGAGTATCTTCATCTCAAATCACTCTCATGCTCACTTCATGAACATAGCTTTTTTATTATCTAAGGTAATAACCGGATAGCATTGAGATTTTTTGTTTAATTTAGAGTAAATTTTCTGACCTATGAGACCAAAAATCACTCCATTCAGGCTGCTGGTTATCATTCCAGCCGCAATTTTACTGACACTCACAGCATTTACCCTTATCAGATCACTTCCTCAGGAGGACCTAAAGAGTAAGTACACTTATAAGGATTTTGAGACGGCGCTCAAATGTCGTTCATGCCATCCGGGTATTTATGAGCAATGGTCGCAGGCAATGATGTCACAGGCTTACACGCATCACTGGGATGAGATCGAGTATTTTGACCTTGCCGTACCTCATGCGGAGGTTGATCCTTCCATGAAGGATGCTGTTGACGGGTGTAACGGCTGCCATACTCCTTTGGCCTACATGGGAGGGGGCACTTTCCCTCCTCCGCGTCCAGAGGAAAAAAGCATGGCCAACGAGTCAGTATCCTGCGAGGTGTGCCACCTGACACAGAGGGCACAGGTTGATCCGCCGGTAAACTTCAGCTATTATATCGAACCGGGCCGCACTAAGTACAGCGGTCGCGAGCCGCAGATGCAGTCGCCGGCACATAAAATAGTACAGAATGATTTCCTGAAGACAACTGAGATGTGTGGCAACTGCCACAATGAGGAGAATCCGTTTGGCATGATGGTCAAGAGCACACAGCTTGAATGGAAAGAGGGACCCTATGCTGCTGAGGGTGTGCACTGCCAGGAGTGTCACATGCCGAGGGGAACGTATACTCTGGCCCTGATGGGCAAGGAGCATGATGATGCCCGTCTCCATCTCTTCCATGGCGCCCATGACCCCGGCAAGGTGAGGGGTACTATTGAGCTAAGGATTGAACCTGACATACGCGCTGCCGAACCGGGTGAAAAAATCGTCTTCACCGTTGTGCTCTTCAATCAGAAGACAGGACATAAGTTCCCGACAGGTTCGGTTGAGGATCGTATAGCATGGCTTGACGTGCAGGCCACTGATGCGAAGGGGAAAACATACCATCTGAACGTTGACAAAAAAGGATTTGAAGGCGAGGAATACACCATTTCAGGAGATTATCTCGCGTACCAGGACTTAGGGATACCGCTTAAGCTGAAAGACTTCAAGGGTATACAGCGTGACGGCATCCCGTACGGCAACAGGATCTTCCGTATGCCTTACTTTGATAAGGACGGAAATATGACAATCATGCAGTGGAATGCACGCTCATTTGGGGTAGACTACCGGTTGGATCCCAGGGGTACAAAGGTTGAAAAATTCACCTTTAAAGTTCCTTATGACGCTGCTCCGGGAGAGATGAACGTGAAGGCCGTGCTGAACTACCAGCTGCTTGTGAAATCTGTAGCTGACTTCCTTAAAGTCCCTGCCGAAGAGTCAGCAATAATGGCAGTTAACGATCATACTACAAAAGTTGAGATACTGCAATAATGATAGTTAATGATCATACAACAAAAGTTGAGATACTGCCCTAAGAAACCCGAAACAAAATGAAAAATATGAAAAGGTCCACATTTGCCAGTATCACTTCCCTGGCTGTAATAGTTTTATTGATCATACCGGTGAAGAGGGCTGATGCCATACCGGCCTTCGCACGCAAATATCAGATCAGCTGCCAGGTATGCCACTCACCGGCTGTACCACGCCTTAAGGCCTTCGGCGACGAGTTTGCCGGTAACGGCTTTAGGATGACAGAATATGAATCTCCAAGACACTTCATTGAGACAGGTGACAGCAGGCTCTCACTCTTCCGTGAGCTGCCACTGGCTTTCAGGCTTGACGGTCATGCCACCTTTAACTTCAACGGCGAGGGATCAGTTGATTTTGCCGCTCCCTTTGTTCTGAAGATTATCTCAGGAGGTGAACTTTCAGATAAGCTTTCCTATTATTTCTATTTCCTTATGAATGAACGGGGTCAAATTGCAGGCCTTGAAGATGCATTCCTGATGTACCGTGACCTTCTTGGGACAGGGGTGAGCCTTTATATGGGGCAATTTTCCGTCTCAGACCCTATGTTCAAGGCCGAATTGAGATTAACCCTGGAGAATTATAAGATATACTCATCAGCGCCAGGTGAATCAACCATAGATCTGAAGTATGACAGAGGGATAATGCTTGATAAGAGCTTCGCCTCAGGCACTTCTGTTGTGCTTGAGGTGGTAAGCGGCTCCGGCCTGAGTGAGGCTGATCGCTGGCACGTCTTCGACAAGGATAAGTATAAAAACGGTTTACTCAAGGTGACGCAAGATATTGGTGACTATGCAAGCCTCGGATTCTTTGGATATACCGGGAAGGAGGTGCTGCGGCACAACACCGGCGATTTTGTAAACACAGTTAAAATGTACGGCCCCGACCTGGTGCTTGACTTTAACGAAAAGCTGATAATTGGGCTGCAATACCTTTGGAGGACGGATTCCGATGTCTTCCTTAACCCGGAAGAACCGATGAGGGAGGATGTGATGACCCAAGGGGGCTTTGCCGAGGTGATCTTCTCACCCAAAGGAGATATGAGCACCTGGTACCTATCCGGCCTGATGAACTGGGTGGAATCAGACATCAATAACTTAGACTACACGTCAGCTACACTCCATGCAGGGTATCTTTTAAGACGTAACGTAAGACTTGTGACGGAATACACTCGTGTGTTCAGCGGAGTGCCATACGGCAAGCTGAGTGCAGGGTTCGTTTCAGCATTCTGATGCACGCTTTTGTACAGCGCATTGACCTAATCAGCAACATTTTGGTTCTCCTGAAGTTTTGGGATGAGCCATCGTGGCATTAAAACAGAAAAATCTAATGAAAAAAATCTTAGTAATTATTTCACTTGTACTGCTTGCCTCATGTTCAGGCAAGAAGGAGGTGACACAGTACACAATAGACCAGTTCTACAAGAATGTTAACATCAGTTTTGCCGCTTTCTCACCCGATGAGACCAGGCTGCTGGTCACGAGCAATGAGACCGGTATTTACAATCTCTTCGAAATCACCATTGCTGACGAATCAAAGAGACAAATAACTCATTCTGATACAGAATCTCTCTTTGCAATCGACTATGTCCCCGGAACTAACCAGATCCTCTATTCCGCTGACAAGGGGGGCAATGAGAAAAACCACATCTATCTTCTGAGTGACGACGGAACCACCGTTGACCTGACCCCGGGTGATGAGGTAAAAGCAATGTTCAGCGGATTCAGCAAAGACAAGAAGGTGATCTATTTTCAGTCGAGCAAACGTGATCCTCAGTTCTTCGACCTTTATAAGATGAATATTGGTGAATGGAAAGAGGAGATGATCTGGCTTAATAAAGAGGGGCTTGACTTTGCCGGATCGACCAGAGACAGGAATATCATTGCTGTGGTTCAGCAGATAACCACAAGTGAGGATAAGCTATTTCTTATTGACCGAATCACGAGTCAGAAAACCGAAGTATCTGAACCTGATAAGATCGGTTCATATTCAGCATCGGGATTCTCAAATGACAACGCATACTTCTTTTATACCACAAATATAGGAAAGGAGTTTACTTACCTGATTAAATATGACATTGCTACGGGCACACGTGAGGTGATCTATGAGACAGACTGGGATGTAGCCGGTAGTTGGCATAGTGAGAATGAGCGCTACAGGGTCATAGGCGTCAATGAGGATGCCCGGATAAAACTGCAAATTACTGACATGACTACCGGTGAAGAAGTGAAATACCCTGAAATTCCGGGTTCCAATGTCAATAATATAAGCATCTCAGAGAGTGAGAAGTATATGATGCTCATACTTGGCACGTCGAAAACTACCGGCGACATCTACCTGTATGAGTTTGGTGGTACGGAGCTGAAGAGGCTCACAAATACGATGAACCCGGAGATCAATCCTGATGACCTCCTAGATGCTCAGGTTGTCCGTTATCCATCCTTTGACGGGCTAAAGATACCGGCTATTTATTACAAGCCTCTCATGGCCACAAAGAAGGACAAGGTCCCTGCGCTGGTATGGGTGCACGGCGGTCCCGGCGGCCAGTCGATGAGCTATTATAATCCCATCATACAGTATCTGGGGAACCACGGGTATGCGGTGCTGGCGGTGAACAACAGGGGTAGCAGCGGCTACGGGAAAACCTTCTACAAGATGGATGACCGGAACCACGGCGACAAAGACCTGAAAGACTGCATCTGGGGCAAGAAGTGGCTGCAAGGGTTTGATTATATAGATACGGCAAAGATTGGCATCATAGGTGGAAGTTACGGTGGATTCATGACAATGGCTGCAATGACATCGACACCTGACGAGTTCAAGGTGGGAGTAAACCTCTTCGGTGTCACAAACTGGCTTCGTACACTAAAGTCTATACCGCCATGGTGGTCTTCATTCCGTGATGCCCTCTATACTGAGATGGGTGATCCTTTTAGTGCTGACTCGGTACGGCTGTACAATATATCACCTCTCTTCCACGGTGAAAAGGTCAAAAACCCTGTTATGGTGCTGCAGGGCGCCAATGACCCAAGGGTGCTGCAGGTTGAGTCTGATGAGATGGTTGAGGCCATAAAAGCCGGCGGTGTACATGTTGAATATGTAATCTTTCCTGACGAAGGACACGGATTCATGAAGAAGGAGAACGAGATCAAAGGCTACTCACAGATACTGACATTCCTTGACAAGTATCTGAAAGGGACGGGGGAGGAGGATTAGAGTAGTTTTTTACTCAAGAACAGGGTCGGTGGTCAGAGGAGATCACCGGCCTTTTTCGTTTTACCGAGGAAAGGCTCGATAGCCCGGTTGAAGATACCGTGCACATATGCTATGACCATACCGTAGTTGGTGATTGGGATGTTAAATTTTTTTGGTTCCCTGAGCCTGTTCAGCAGCTGACGGTGTGTCACCATGCACCCTCCGCACTGTATCATCAGGGCATACTCTTCAATTGGACGGTGGAAAGTATCAAGTCCTGCCACAGTATCAAATTCCAGCTGCTTACCGGTGAAGTTCGTTAGCCAGCGTGGTATCTTCACCCTTCCTATGTCTTCACAGGAGACATTGTGAGTGCATGACTCGAGCAAAAGTATGCGGTCGCCATCCTTCAGTTCCCCAATTTTTGGCGTCCCCTTAATATATGCTTCGAAGTCGCCCTTCTGCCTGGCCAGTACTATGCTGAAGCTTGTCAGGGGTACATCGGCCGGTATTACTGCATTTACTTTTCCAAAAACCTGACTGTCAGTGACCACCAGCTTAGGTTTTATGCCTGTCTTCTTCAGGAAAGAGGATACCTCCGTCTCCTTCAGTATGATTGCAGTGCAGTCGTTGTCAAGGGTATCACGTATGACCTGTATCTGGGGAAGTATCATCCTCCCTTCAGGGGCCTCAATGTCTATCGGAGTTATCAGTAGAACGATATCTCCCTTGCTTACAAGGCCGCCGATGAGCCCCCTACTCTTGATTGCAGAGGCCGGCATAGTCTCCTTAAGAACATTGATTAGTTCAGGATTGAACAATTCGGGCTGCAGGGCTGAGTATTCGGTTATCTCCTTCCCGGTGAGGCTCCTGACCTCTTCACGGAACACTGCTGTAAGGGGAGTGAGGTCGCTCTTATTGTGAACAACGAGATAGGGGATGTCCAACACAGCAAACTCTTTCGTCAGCTCGGTCTCATAGCTGTCTAACCTGTTGTCCGATAGAACAAGGATAGCCAGATCAATCAGTTTCAGCGTTGCCAGTGATTTTTTTATGCGCAGCTGCCCCAGCTCCCCTGAGTCATCAATACCGGCGGTGTCAATAAGTATGAGCGGACCGATACCATGTATCTCAATGCTTTTTTTGACCGGGTCGGTTGTGGTGCCGGCTACATCTGACACTATGGCAATATCCTGACCTACCAGGGCATTGATCAGTGAGCTTTTGCCCACATTCCTTTTACCAAATATCCCCACATGGGGCTTGGTGTCTCTTCCCTTTGCCGTCATTCGTCAGTCAGTAATTCACTTCTACTCTCAGGCAGTTTAAGCTTGCGCGCCTGCACTTCAGCATCTATCTCTTCGTTTTTCTTTTGCAGCTCATCTATCGAGATAATCTTTGCCCGCCTTTCTGTAGGTGGATTGAGTTTTTCAGACTTCTCGAATTCAATGACCTGGCTCTGTATATCCTCAGGCAGATCCTTCTCACTCCTCAGTACAATATCAATAAACTCCTTCTGGAAGAACTGGTCAACCTGTATTCTTCTCTTGGTGGTATGGGCAAACTTGCCTATGATGCGGCAGATGCTGTCGCGGTCTTCAGGACTGAGCTTCTCGGCAAGGTCATATTCCTCGATCTTTTTCAGGGAGAGAATCACCGGCTCAAGCGAGTCTCTGGTTATCACAAATACATCATAGTCGCCCAGCCTGTAGGTCAGCTGCTTCAGCTTGTCAATGGTGTTTGTGGGAACGACAAGGAATATTGACTTCTTGACATTTTCCTGGCTTGCATATTTTTTCAGGTTATCAGCCTGTGTCTTGATGTATGTGGGGAAGTTTGAAAGATCATCACCTGCCGGGCTCTTCGCATCAAAGATGATATACTCGCCGCTGATCTCTATTGTGTTGTCGGGATTTCCCCTGAAGGGCACCTTCTCAATATAGTTTATATGATTGACGTCGCAGATCCTTATGATGGTATTCTTAACATCTGCCTCATGCTCGGCCCACTGTCTCTTCATGTTCTCATGGCGCTCCTGTGCTTCGCGCACACGGTCGTCACTAAGTCTCTTACGGTCAGCCTCGAGGCTCTCCTTAGTCTGGTTGAGACGTGCTATGTTCTCGTTATAGTTTTTTACGTTGTCTTCCTTGGAAGCCTCGAATGATGATACTTTCCTTGACAGCTCATTAATGGTGCCGGCGTGTTCTCTCAAACGACCGTTAAGCTCCTCCAGCTGAACATCCTTACGCGCTGACAAAATCTCAACATCCCTTACCTTTTGTGACAAGCTTTCATTACGGGTTGAGATCTGCGTGACCTGATTCCTAAGGTTGTCAATACTCTCCCTGTTAAGTGCGAGATCCTTTGCCAATGACCGGAATTCCTCATAAGCGTCGAAACTGAGGCTTCTTACTTTCCTCCAATGGAAGAGCCTCTGCCAGAAGCTCATATCTTTTATCTGCGCAAAAAACAGGTTCAGTTTTTCCATAAGACAAACTTACATAATATCACCCGATTTTACATAGGTAAATAAAGGTCATGAGGATTTATAGAGGAAGGTTAGCAATTCTGAAAAAGTGCGGGGCCTATTGAAATAATTACCTGAGCAGCGGTTATTCCTGCCATAAGAAACCTCCTGGAAGCACAAAAAAATTACCAGGGATGTTGCTTTGAAATATATTGTTAAAGGTGGTACTTGAGATCACTCGCTGAGGTGACGGCAAAGATATTTTTGTGGGGTTTTGCGATTGCAGCCTCTGCCAGTGCACCTGAGACAAGAATCTTTTTATCACTGAAGGTACTGCTGAGCCTGTTAAGGTAGTTTTCAGGCTTATCAAAGGGCAGCCCTGTAAATGATTCAGTAATAATTATTTCAGGATGCCATCTTGCAACCACATCTGATAGTGCATCAAAGGGGGTTACCTGTCCGAGGTACAGTGTATCGTGCCCTGCCTTCCTTGCAATAAAGGCAGAGAAGAGGAGGCCCAGTTCATGTAACTCATTTTCTGGCAGATACAAAAGGACCTTCTTCCTATCGGGATTATCAGCAAGTGGCAGGGAATCAATAGCGGCAATAAGTCTCTTTCGGAAGATATTGGACATAAAATGCTCCGCTCCGACTTCTGCTGTACCGGTTTGCCACATTGTGCCAACCCTGCGTAAAAACGGGAAGACTACCTCTGTGAAAGTCTCCTCAAAACCCCTGGTGATGACAGACTTCATGATAATACGGTCAATGGCGTTCTCATCAAGCCCAGCCATAGCAACTATCAGGGAGTCTGCCTGAATACCCGGGTCTGCAGATTCGCCGGTCAGCTTATCAATGTTTTCAATGATCTCCTGATCGCTCATAGCGGCTATTTTCGAGATCTTAAAACCGTTGCGGTTAAGAACTGCTATGTTGAGAATCCTTTTCAGATCATCGTCGTCATACCACCGGCGATTGGTATCCGTTCGATGAGGCTTGATGATATGATATCTCCTCTCCCATATCCTGATAGTGCCGGCCATGATGCCGGTGAGTTTTTCAAGGTCACTTATTGTGTAGCGGTCCATCCTTAAAATTATTCGGAAGTTAAATATAGTTGTTTAGCAGGAGTTTGCTATTGTTAAGATTGAAAAAAGGCGATACCCTGAAAGAGCATCGCCTTTTGAAAGTTGGGATCAGATATTGTTGCCTTAAGGCAGCAGAACCTTATCTATCACATGAACAACGCCATTCGATCCCTGAACATCAGTCGCGATAATCTTTGATGTGGTGTTGATGGCCGGAGCGGAACCAAGGGTCACAGTGATCGGGCCATTAAGAGTCTGAACAGTTCCTGCCGTTAGCTGTGTTGAGCGAAAGTTACCACTGACGACATGGTATTTAAGGATGGGTATCAGCTGTGCTGCGCTCAGGTCAGCAATGCCGGCTACACCGAGGGTGGCAAACAAGGCCTGAAATGCTGCATTCGTCGGTGCGAAGATGGTGAATGGACCGGTACCGCTGAGAACATTAACCAGGTCGGCTTTCAAGACTGCCTGTACAAGAATGCTGAATGAATCATTGTTCAGAGCCTGACCAACTACTGTAGGAGGAAGGAGAACCTTGTCAATAACATGTATCACGCCATTCTTTACGTCAACATCAGCTTTGGTCACAGAAGTATTGCCGTTGAGTTTAACACCTGATGATACAACAACATAAAGGCTAAGGAATGATCCCTGGGCAGGACTTAATGTACTATAGTAACCTGATGAAATCATTGAGGATTTCGCCTCTGTACCCAATACATGGTAAAGAAGTATGGGAGTCAGGGCCTCTTTTGAGAGGGCGCTTATACCGCTTACGCCAAGCTGGGTGAAGAGTGCGTTAAAGGCCGCATTTGTGGGTGCGAATACAGTAAAGTTGCCTGTGCCGTTCAGTACGTTTACAAGATCAGCCTTAGCAAGTGCTTCTACAAGTATTGAGAAGTTAGCATCTGATGATGCATATTCTGCAATAGTCATATCAGATACAGGCTTCATCTCGTCTTCTTTATCTTCACAGCCTGTAAGTATGAATAACCCCGTCAGGGCTAAAAGTCCAAAAATAAGTGTCTGCTTTTTCATGATGTTCTTTTTTTATTGGTTTATTAATTTTGAACATAGAACATCATGACTTTAGGAATGTTCAAATAAAAGAGCAAAAAGATATACAAGAAGAATAATTGTGTGCTGATATAAGAACATAGCGGCACTATAAATAACTAATAATCAGCATTTATAGTATTAATGTTAAAATATGTTAAATGTATATATAAAATAATAAAAATATAGACAGAGATTACTGCCGCCAGGTCGCTTCTTTATTCCTTCGTCCAGATGCGTGTGTTGAGATTCAGGTCATCCACAACTCCTGTCAGAAGGGTCAGAAACCTTAGATTCTCTTCAATGAAGGCGTAGTTGGCCGCCCGTTTGAAAGGCCGAAGTTCGAAGAGGTCTTTGTTCATGCTTATGGCGATATAGACTTTAGAGTCGAGGAAGGAGAGGTATACTCTGGTCTTCCATTTGTTTTTGAAATTAAGGATTCTCTCCATCAATGACGGGGTTAGAATGTATCTTGCCTCCACCTGATCATCACCGAAGACACAGAATTCCTTCTCAAACCTGGGATCTTCCAATCTTATGAGTCTGCCTCTTCCGGGTGATATCGACTGAAGTGTCTGTCCGAATTTCCCAAACATCTTTTCTGCCGTGTCAGGTAAAACCACGGTGTGTGTCTTAAAATTTTTGTTGAAGTCTGCAATGATAAATAGTCCCCTGAATATTATTGTGTACTCATTTTTCTGACTGGATCCGCTGTCTGATGTGTTTCTGTGCTTTGCTGTCACTTCGGAGAACTCAATCTCAGTCTTGCCGATCTTTCCGCGGAAAAGGTCCTCGCTGCTGTACTTGTCACACGACAAGGGGAATATTCTGCTACGGACAAACTTATTTCTGGTTATTCCGTCATCAGGTGAATAGACAAGGCTCTCATCTGTAAAACCTGCAATGCGCGCAATGATTTTGCTCTTATATTCCTTGCGGAAGCTTTTACTGAAGATGCCGACAAGTATCAATCCTGCAAAAGCTGTCACTATTATTGGCGCCGGCTTCGGAAAATTAGATGTATCGGGTATCAATAAAACTTCCAGGAGGATGGCTGCGGCGGCCATGAGCAGTATCATTAGCACGCGCCTGTTGTTTCTCTCTCTTTTGTGATCAATGATCTCAAGGTCAGGTAGCAGCTCCTTGTCGTAGAATTCCCTGAAATTGCTGTATTTATTCATTGGGATTGTTTTCTTATCACTTCAGGTTTACGGGCGGTTTTCTGCTCACCTCTTCCCTTTTTTCAGTGGGAATCTCAAAGAGTGTTCGTCTTTTGTAATTCATCATTGATGCAATCACGTTGGAGGGGAAGACCTCGATACTGTTATTGTAGGTGGTTACTGCAGCATTAAAGGCCCGTCGTGATGCTGCCAGTTGCTCCTCCACCTCGTTGAGGGTAGCCTGCAACTGCAGAAAGTTTTTGCTGGCTTTCAGGTCAGGATAGTTTTCCACGGCCACCATGAGGTCCGACAATTGCTTTCCGATCTTGTTACCGATGATCACACGATCTTCATTTGACACATTACTTGACAGAGCCTGCACCCTGAGTCTGGTGATTTCAGTAAGCATCTCTTTTTCGTAATTCATATATCCTTTAACTGCCTCAACAATTC
>CAYQNT010000021.1:0-11158 GCA_964418865.1 uncultured Rikenella sp. | reverse complement strand
GGTCATATCTTCTCTTTAGCATGACATCTATTGAAGAAAAAGAGTTCTCAACATCATTCTTCTTCCTTATCAGGGTGTTGTAGAAAATGATTATCGAGATCAATAAAATAACTGCTACGGCTATAATAACATATAACATAATGAGGATTGGTTTTATCAATTGTTCTATTACTTGTTTAATTCGGCCAGCTCAAGACCATAGTCGTACTGCAGGTCTTCATGCAGGAGGGATACCTTCTTAATAATAGTATCTATCTGCCTGTTGTAGAGGTTCATAAGTGCAGCGTTCTTCTTTATTGACGGGGTGAGTGATTTCAGCTTTGTACAGAAATAAAGAAGCAATTCTACCTCTGTCTGTTTCTTCTGCGAATATCTGATGTATTTTCTGGTGTTCTTCAGAATCTTTCTGATACTCTTTTTGATGTAATAATAGGTTGTCCTGTTGATCTGTTCAAATTCTTCATCCATCTCCTGCTTTACACTTTTTATATACGACAGCTCATCAGATGATTCAAACAAAAGATAAGTGAGGAGCTCCTTATTCTCCTTTTTAAATCTCGACAGGCGGAGGCAGAGATCGCGCAGTTCCTTTGGTGTACGGTACGTTAACTCCTGGCTTATCTCCCTGACTGTAAATGCCTTCATGAATATGACGGATAATACGGTTGCATGCAAAGTTAAAATTTAATTAAGTTCTCTCAGTCGTTTCAACGGCACGAATCTGACTGGTTCAAGTCGTTGCTCGGTTATCTTTCCCCTTCTCTTAGTAAGAAGAATAAGATATTGCACTGATGCCTGCTGGCCGACAGGCATGACCAGTCTGCCACCTTCAGCAAGCTGGTCTTTAAGTGGCTGTGGGATGTGATCTGCTGCTGCAGTGACTATTATTATATCAAATGGGGCATGCTCGGGCCATCCTTTGTAACCATCGCCGTACTTTGTCACGACGTTCTTATAATCCAGCATATTCAGCTTTGCCGCAACCTCTCTCGCCAGCTCAGGCACAATCTCTATAGTATAGACCGTATCTACTATCTCTGCTAGTACAGCGGCCTGGTATCCTGATCCTGTGCCTACCTCAAGCACATTTTTCCCTTTGGCGGGCCGTACCAGCTCAGTCATGTAAGCCACAATAAATGGCTGTGATATTGTCTGTCCATAGCCGATAGGCAGCGGGCTGTCGCTGTACGCTTCACTTGCCTGTGATGCCGGTACGAAGAGGTGGCGTGGCACCTTGCGTAATGCCTGCAGCGTAGCCCTGTCAGTAATACCCCTGGCAGATATCTGTTGGGTTACCATGCTTTGACGTTCTGCATCGTAACTATCCTTCTTCTGGCATAATGCTACGCCTGAAACCAGCAACAATATGACAATCAGTGATCTCATTGTAATTATAGGTTTCAATTTACGAAAAAAAATGCATTTTTGAACTTTTTGCTCCGTTACCACCGCAATTCACTTTTTATATCATTTTTATTTTTATATTAAAGTCATGGAAACCACACGATTGATTATTAACACCAACAACAAGTAGAATAATATATATTCAATTATGTGCGGTTCCATTTGACCATAAATAATAAATTATATGCAGATGAAAAAACTGGTTATACTGACGGGCGCCGGGATGAGTGCCGAGAGCGGCTTAAAAACTTTCCGCGATAGCGGTGGTCTCTGGGAGCAGTACAAGGTTGAGGAGGTGGCATCTATTGAGGGGTGGTATCGAAATCCCGGTCTTGTTCAGAAGTTTTACAACGAGCGGCGCCGGCAGCTTAAAAACGCAGAGTGCAATGCAGGTCATAGGGGGCTTGTAGCCATGGAGAAAGATTTTGATGTACACATTATAACACAGAATGTAGATAACCTGCACGAAAAGGCCGGAAGCGCCAGTGTACTCCATCTTCACGGGTTGCTGACACAGGCACGCAGCAGCAGCAATCCCAACCTGGTCACAGAGATAGGCTATCGTGAAATCATGCCTGGAGAGAAAGCATCTGACGGCACTCCCCTCAGGCCAAATATTGTCTGGTTCGGGGAGGCAGTTCCGGCAATGGAGGAAGCGGCTAAGATAGCATCTCAGGCTGATATATTTGTGGTTATCGGAACATCACTCAATGTTTATCCGGCAGCCGGACTGATACAATATGTACCTGTGAAGACTCCTGTTTACCTGATAGATCCAAAACCCGTAACCGTTCATTCGTCTCATAAGACAGAATATATAGCTGAAGGTGCAGGCAAGGGGGTTGCTATACTGGCAGAGAGACTAAAGGTATAGACACAGAGCATGGAGCATGGAGCATGGAGCATGGGGACTAGGGCATAGGGCACACTTAAAGCAACTGGGAGTGATTATTAAAACCCAATGCTAATATCTGTCGTTATAACTTTTTTTAACAGAGCGATTGCTTAATAACACTGATTTTCCAAGCCATATTCACTAGCTTGGCGAACCATAAAAATGCAAACATGAAAAAAATATTTATTCCACTGCTGCTGGTGTTACTGGCTACCGGTGCATTTGCTCAACCGAATAAGGTTGTTGATCGTATTATTGAACTTGGGACAACGGATAATCGCACCATGCAACATCTTGATGTGCTTTCAAACCGTTTTGGTGGCAGGCTTATTGGTTCTGATGCCTACGCTAACGCTTCCGAATGGTGTGCTTCCGAGTTCAAAAAGTGGGGTATGGAGGTAATTATGGAGGAGGCAGGCACCGTACCTGTAGGATTCAATCGTGGCCCATGGTTCGGAAGGATGCTTTCAGACAACGGTATGATACTTCATTTTGCTACTCCTTCTTACACTTCAGGCACAAAGGGAGTACAGCGCGGACATGTGCTTCCTGAGCCTAAGAGCAAGGAGGAGTTTGAGCGCATGAAGGGGGCACTAAAGGGTGCATGGGTATTGATTGGCGGAAAGAACAGCGGCTGGCCCATCGACTGGTCAGCAAGCGGTGACTCAGCAAGGATGACTGTCATGGCATATAATGATTCAGTGGCTAAAATCAACCGTGAGATAATGCGTGAGAACATGATGAGCCGCCTCGATCCTCCTAAGGCAACACTGCCGCTGAAGGATGAGCCTGCTCTATTCTACAAGGAGATGCGCGAAGCTGGCATTCTTGGTATTATACAGTCGTCAGAAGTACCTATCAGAGCATTATATGACAGGAAGAACCTCGACAAGATGACCTTTGATAATCTTCCTACTGTTTGTGACATTAAACTCGACGAGCACCAGTTTGCGATCATTGCACAGATGGCTAAGGAGAGGCGCTATTTCCTCCTGGAGTTCGATATTCGTAATCATTTCAAGCCGGGACCGGTAAAATACCATAATGTCATTGGAGTAATCAAGGGTAAGAAGTATCCAAATGAGTATGTTATGATGGGTGGTCACCTGGATGCATTTGATGTGGCAACGGGCGGTGTTGATGATGGCTCAGGGATGACCCCGGTCATGGAGGCTGCCAGACTGATAATGGCTGCAGGTGGTAAGCCTGACCGTACAATTCTGGCATGCCTGTGGGCAGGAGAAGAATTCGGCCTATACGGGTCAAAGCATTGGGTTGAGAGCAACACGGAGAAGCTGCCTAAGGTATCCAACTACTTCAACCGCGACGGCGGCCCAACTGTGCCGACAGGTATAACTGTGCCGGAAGCTATGTATGACGATTTTGTGAAGCTGTGCCAACCGCTTAACAGGATTAATCCTGATTTCCCGTTCACACTGACAAAACGTACACAGCCACCACGCCCGAAACCGACATCAGCAGGCGGATCAGATCATGCCTACTTTGCTATGAACGGTGTACCCACACTCTCTTTTGATTGCCCGGATGTAAAGGGGTATAACTTCAATTACGGTGAGATATGGCATACCGAGCGTGACACCTATGATAAAAGCATAGCAGAATATCAGGAGCATGCATCTGTTGTTACTGCAGTAGTGGTTTATGGCATAGCTAACCTTGACCATCTGCTTTCAAGAAAAGACCTCTACTCTACTGAGACTCCGGCAAGAAAATAATAAGGCCAAATCCTGATCATGAAAAGGATTTTAATTCTATTGCTGGTTACGGTCTTCTCAGTAATGACTTCGTTTGATACGGAGAAGAAAAAAGGAGAGAAGATACCGGGTCCGCTTGATCTTCAGGCTGTACAGGATCAGGATCTGATGACATGGAATGACTACCATCCTGTTCCTGGAATAAACTGGGCAGACCCCTCAGTAAAACCGGAGAGGGAATTCCGCATGGCGCTGGTGGCTGTCGATTTTTCCGACCTGCCCTTTGTAATGACTTTGCCGAAAGGGTCAGATCTCTTTGGTAATCCGCAGATTGATCCGGTTAAAAGGGAAGAGATTCCGCAGTTCTATGCCGACTTCTGGCTGAAACCTTCAGCGGTAAATCATGGTCAGACTATCAACGGGTATTGGATGGAACAGTCGAGAGGCAAGTTCGGCATTACCCAGCTTGAAGCTTTTGGCCCTTACCGTATGCCTCGGCCACACTGGGCTTATGGTCTCAATGAACACAGGCAGAATGAATCAACCCCTGACGGTACCAGGGCCCAATATCGCATGGAAAGGGATGTTGACTCCCTATGGAAAGCTGCTGAAGGTAATCTTAAAGGTAATTATGATGCTATCCTTCGTATTTATGGAGGATATGATGAGACAGGAGTATGGCAGGAGTTCGGTGAGATGAAGTTTAACACAAAAGAGGAAATTACCGCTGAATGGGGAAACCCAAATCCGGACATGCCACGATGGATTCCCACCCGTTATGTGCCCTGGACATCATGGAAAGCGGGTCAGATGCAATGGGGACTGTCATCAATCAGGCAGGGGGAGAACTCCGGTACCATAACCCATGAGCTGGGTCATTTTGCATTCAGGACAGGAGACAACAATAACAATCCTTATGTGACACCTTACCGCAGGGCTGGCTCTGGCACCTGGGACATGATGGACCGTGGTTCATTCAATGGACCAGGTGGGCCTCACATGCGCTGGGTTGTTCCTCCTGCCGGCGGAGCCGCTATGCCTGCCGGCCTGATGCTCCGCAACCGGATGGTAAATGGCTTTTTGAATGAAAATGATGTCCTGACAGTCAGTAGGGAGGCCCTGGCATCAACAGCTCCTGTGGTTGTAAGAATAACAGCAAGAGCAGTAGCACCACTGAAAGGAGAGTATGCAGGATTTATAGTCAGGCTTGACGGTGCTGAACCGAATGACCTCACTCCTGCTGATGATCCGGCAGTGAACCCACTCTCCCCCGGAGTCCCAAGGTATAATTTCTACTCCATGGAGGTAGTCCAGAGGATAGGATATGACTCTTTCTGCCCTGACAACGGAGTATTGCTGGCAAAGAATACTGACAAAGAGGGACGCAATGGGGGACCTAATGAGTTTAATTGCTTTAACTGGGTAATTGATGCGCATCCTGAGGATATTAACATGGTTGACTACATTAAGCCCAATGGTGAGAAAGTTATGCGTACTGTCGCCGACTACCGTCAGTTGAACGATGCCCTTTTCCATGCAGGTCTCAACTCCGGTAGCCAGTTTGAATATAAAGATGAGCCAAACAGACTTCATTTTTATATAGTTGATATACACAGAAATGATCAGAATATCATTTCATATACACTTGGTGTCAGGTCCCTTGATTCTAAAGTCGGCGGAGGAATGCTTGCTCTTACAGCTAATCCTGAGCTTAAGATGGCAGCCGCAACAGACAAAATCATATTTAGTCTGAAAGGCGAAGATATCTACAGGGTTAAGGCAAATGTTGAAGGCAAGGGATGGAGCGTTACTATACTTAATGAACTTGCAGCAACATCAGACGGAAACGAAGTTACAATACCCGTATGGGTCACTGCCGCACCCGGATGCAGCAAAAAGGCAACAGTAAGCCTTGTAGCTGTTTCTGAAAGCGACGGGGAAGTTAAAACTGAAGCTACAGTCAGGGTAAGACGCTGATAGTGTTTTAGCAAAGAAGTAGTCAGTTATTGCTTGAGTCTGATAAATTTATATTTTTGATAAAGCACATAAATGCTACCAATGAAGTGCTTTGTCACAGGCGCCAACGGATTCATCGGATCAAGACTGGCTGAACGTCTCTCTGCGGAGGGCCACAGTGTCAGATGTCTGGTGCGTTCACCGGAGAAATTTGATATGCTCTCGCATCTGCAGGGTGCCACCGCTGTTATCGGAGACCTTGACGATATTGCCGTGATGGAAGCAGGAGTGAAGGGATGTGACACTGTTTTCCATCTTGCAGCTTACGCCAAACCATGGTCGAAAGACAAGAGTTTATCTCACCGGGTGAATGTCACCGGAACAGAGAACCTGCTTAAGGCTGCCCTGGCGGGAGGAGTGAAGCGGTTTGTCTTCACCTCTTCGGCGGCAGTGATAGGACCGTCGCCGGGAGAAGATCCAATTACCGAAGACTTTGCGAGAACTGTTCCTTTCTTCAATGAATATGAAGAGACCAAGGCTGCTGCCGAGAAGCTGGTAACAGAGTACTGCCGTGACGGCATGGAGACCGTTATTGTCAATCCGCCACGTGTTTACGGGCCCGGGCCGGTGAACGAGAGTAACTCAGTGACGAAGATGATAAAATTATACAGCCAGGGCAGATGGCGTATAATGCCAGGCGACGGCCTATGTGTAGGCAGTTATGTGCTGGTGGACGATGTGGTCAAGGGTCACATGCTTGCGGCTCTCAGGGGCAGCCCGGGACAACGCTATGCGCTTGGAGGTGAGAACCTGACCTTTAGGCAGTTCTTTGAGATACTGGCTGAGGTGACAGGAAAGAGAAGGAGGCTTGTTCACCTTCCCGTATGGCTCATGATTGCTATGGCCCGGTTGATGGAGTGGCAGGCCTCTATAACAGGCATACCTCCTCTAATCACTGCTCCCTGGGTAAAAAAATATCTCAATCACTGGAGTTTAAGCAGTCAGAAAGCTATTACGGAGCTAGGCTATCATATTACTCCTCTCAGGGAGGGGGTGAAGATAACACTTGACTGGTTGACGCAGAGTGGTGAACTGAGATGAAAGAAGATATTATTAAAAAGATATTATCTCCGTCCTGAGGTGCAGAGCGTCTATCTGAAGAAGGCGGCCTGAGATGACATCACCCGTACCGGTGATGATCTTTATAGCTTCGCAGGCCTGAAACGATCCGATGATTCCCGGAAGCGGTCCTATTACTCCCTGTTCTGATGGGCTGGCATCTGCTGACATATGCATACCTTCCGGGTAAAGATCCCTGTATGATGGGCCATTGTTGTAATTGAACACCGATACCTGCCCCATAAACTGGCTGACAGCCCCGTAGATCATAGGGATACCGGCAGCCCGGGTGACATCGCTGAGCAGATAGCGGGTGGCATAGTTATCACTGCAGTCTATAGCAATATCAAATCCTCTGATTATCTGGCCTGCATTCTCCTCAGTAAATCTAACGGGGAAGGTCATCACCTCAATATTGGGATTTATCAGCCTGAGCCTTTCGGCTGCTGCTTCAGCCTTTGGTCTTGTGACATCCGCCGTCACGTAGAGTATCTGTCTCTGCAGATTGCTGATGCTGACATCATCTGAGTCAACGATTCCCAGATTGCCAACGCCGGCAGAAGCAAGATACATCAGCACCGGTGATCCCAGTCCGCCTGCACCAATAACTATTACCGAGGCCTTTTTCAGCTTCTCCTGTCCCGCGGTTCCTATCTCGGGAATGATCATCTGGCGGTTGTAGCGCAACTCTTCCTCAAATGTAAGCGAGCTCATTACTGGATGGGTTGAATTCTGTTAGTTCATTGGCTTCGCCGCGCCTGCAAGCCCGGTTGGCTTCACAGGGTTCGCAGGCTCGATTGACTTTATCGAGTCCGCATGCCCGATTCCTCGTCACTGCGGAAAGGAGATTCAGCATTTGCTTTGATTGACTCGTGCTATAAGCTGTCAATGAAGCTTTTAAGCTTTTGCTGTATCTCAGATGCATGTGGCTCAAGGGCTTCATTCTCAACTGAGACCATTGATGCCACAGGATCAACAGCGCTCACCTCAACAACTCCGGGCTCATGTTCTTCAACAATAACATTGCATGGAAGGAATACTCCTATCTTATCCTCGCACAACAGCGCTTTATGAGCATAATGAGGACTACATGCCCCCAGGATCCTGTACTTTTTAAAATCGACATTTATCTTGTTTTTGAGAATGCCTGAGAGATCAATTTCGGAAACTATCCCAAATCCCTCTGTCTTCAACCCGGCCTTCGCCAGATCAATAACTTCGTCAAAACTTTTGCCTTTTACTGTTTTGGAGAAATAGTATTTCGCTGCCATGTCAAATTGTTTTAAAGATCTAATAACTGAAGCACCGTGCATCAGTTCCGGATACCAATATACACCATAATTTCATTAAACGAAAATATAGGGCTGACCTATCTTCCCGAAGTGGTATGGTTTTTGCGCCTACTGGAGGTAATCTAATTTGTAATTGTTATGAAAAGAGCTATGACAGGCCCGGCATTGATAATGCTTGCTGCCATTTTCGGTATGACTGTTTCGTGTGATAGGGTAAAGGATGATCCCCTTCCGGGAGGCCCTGTGCCTATTAACCTTACCCTCAAACAAAAAGCTGTTGTAGATTCTGCAAATAAGTTTGCATTTGACCTCTTTGTGCCTATAGTTACGGAGAAGAATGGGGCTGAGAACATAATGATCTCTCCCTTCAGTATCACAAGCGCATTATCAATGGTGCTTAACGGTTCTGCAGGTGAGACCTTTGACGCTGTAAGGCATACACTTAGATATGACGGAAAGACCATACAAGAGATAAACGAGACTTACCTGAAGCTGATGAAGGAGATGATCCCGGTTGATCCGAGGGTCACCATGGAAATTGCAAACTCAGTATGGGTTGAGAAGAGGCTGACGGTAAAGCCGGCTTACATTGATGCACTGAAGACCTGGTACCTTGCTGAAGCAATGAGTATCGACGCCGCTGACCCTGGGGCAGTTGATCTGGTCAACGGCTGGATAGAAAAAAAGACGCATGATAAGATACAGAAAATGCTTGACCAGCTCAGTCCTGACCTCGCCATGCTACTGATCAATGCTGTTTATTTCAATGGCAAGTGGCGGTACCAGTTTGACAAGGATGCCACCAGCGAAAAGCCCTTTTATATTACTCCCGGTGCTCCGGTAAATGTGCCCATGATGTACCAGAAGGAGACCTTTGCTGTAGCACGGACAGATGATGCCACTCTTGTCGAATTGCCGTACGGGCAGGGCAACTATTCTATGGTGGTATTGCTTCCTGATGCAGATGCTTCCCTGTCGCAGGTGGCAGCCTCTCTCAATTCGGCCAACTGGACCGGATGGATGCAAAGTCTTTCCCACGGCACCAGAGAGGTGCAGCTCAGCCTTCCGAAGTTTGAATATGAGTACAAGCGTACACTGAATGATGACCTTAAAAGTATGGGAATGAGCATTGCTTTCACAGAAGCCGCCGACTTCAGTAACATAACTGACCAGGGCATAATGATCTCAAGGGTATTGCATCAGACATTCATCAAGACCGATGAGAAGGGAACGGAGGCTGCTGCAGCAACGGTGGTTGGATTTGAGTTTAACTCTATGCCACAGAATACCGTTGTGAATGTAAATCGTCCGTTCTTCTACTTTATAAGAGAGACCACAACAGGTACAATAGTGTTCATGGGGCAGGTGGTTGATCCCAGGTGATTTGCGAGTTTCGGTTTACTGTTGGTCTTTAAGGGCTGCGTGCTTGCCTTTGCCTAGTCCTTCGGGGTTTATAACACATCTAGAATAAATTATTGTAAAATGAAAAAGATAGTATTAAGCTTTGCAATTGTACTTATTTCAGCCAGTTTCATGTCAATGACATCATGTGAGAGAACAGTAGATAATACTACTCCAGGGGATCCGGTTCCGATAGAGCTTAACCTTAAGCAGAGGCAGGTAGTTAATGCAGCAAACGAATTTGCCTTTGACCTGTTTATACCGATGGTTACTGAACCAAAGGGACAAGGAAACATGATGATCTCACCGTTCAGTGTGACCAGTGCCTTATCAATGACTCTCAATGGTGCGGCAGGGGAGACCTTTAATGCAATGAGGCATGCACTGCGTTATGACGGAAAGCCAATTGAAGAGATAAACGAGACGTATCAGAAGTTGATGAAAGATATGGTTCCCGTTGACCCGAGGGTTACACTGGAAATAGCTAACTCTGTGTGGGTTGAGAGGAAGCTTACTGTAAAGAAGCCTTTTATTGATGCCCTGAAGATATGGTATCTGGCCGAGGCTAAAAGTATTAATGTGGCTGACCCGGGAGCAGTTGATATGGTTAACGGGTGGATAGAGGATAAAACCCATGACAAGATCCAGAAAATGCTTGAATCTCTTGATCCTGACCTCGCCATGCTACTGATCAATGCTGTTTACTTCAATGGCAAATGGCGGTACCAGTTTGACAAGGATAACACCAGCGAAAAGCCATTTTTCATCACTACCGATTTCCCCGTTCAGGTCCCGATGATGTTTCAGCATGAATCCCTCGCAGTCACTTATGCCAATAATTCCACGCTGGTTGAGCTTCCATACGGACAGGGCAACTACTCTATGGTGGTGATGCTGCCTGATGAAGGTTTTTCAGCCTCGGAAGTTGCAATAGCTATCACTCCTGAAAACTGGTCTACATGGATGACAGGACTGAAACAAGGCATCACTGATGTAAACCTCACCTTGCCGAGGTTCAAATATGAATACAAGCGTACACTGAATGATGACCTCACTGCTCTTGGTATGGGCATAGCCTTTTCAGGTGGTGCTGATTTCAGTAAGATCAGCGATGAGGACCTACAGATATCAAGAGTCCTGCACCAGACTTCTATTGAGACAAATGAAGAGGGTTCCGAAGCTGCAGCCGCAACGGTTGTTGAGATAGTGCGTACCTCAATGCCTATGATCACAACAGTAAATGTTAACCGCCCGTTTCTCTATTTCATAAGAGAGACCACAACAGGTACTATTGTATTCATGGGGCAGGTGACAGATCCGGGAGCAGTGTAAGCTCAGATGGCCAGAGCTAGTTATCCAGAATCAGCATAATGTTC
>CAYQNT010000020.1:8330-31255 GCA_964418865.1 uncultured Rikenella sp. | reverse complement strand
GGACATAGAAATTTCAGGAAAAGAATGTGTAGTTGTGGGAAGAAGCAACATAGTGGGCAGGCCGGTAAGTATTCTGATGTCACAGAAAGGCGTTGACGCTACAGTTACGGTGGTGCACAGCCGTACACGCGACATTGCGCAGATCGTCAGGAGAGCTGATATTATCATCGCTGCCATAGGATCACCCGGATTTATCACTGCTGATATGGTTAAAGAGGGAGCTGTTGTCATAGACGTGGGAACAACACGTATTCCGGCACCTGAGAAGAAGTCCGGATGGAGGCTGAAGGGAGATGTTGATTTTGAAAATGTAGCGCCAAAATGCGCCTACATCACACCCGTCCCCGGTGGTGTGGGACCGATGACAAGAGTCTCTCTGCTGCTGAACACACTGAAAGCCTGCAAGCGATAAGCTACTTTACCGGCAGCGTCAGACCGGTAAAGTAGAGGTCATATCCTCCCTTTCCGCCCGGGCGGTCAGATGAGAAGATCAGAAATCTGTTCTCATACCGGAGATCAGTTCCCAGAACAGGACGGTATTCATTAGCCGGGCTGTTGATGCCGGGCCCCATGTTGACAGGCGCACCCCACTTGCCGTTACGGAAGACCGAATAGTAAAGGTCAAATCCCCCAAGCCCGCCGGGCATATCCGATGCAAAGAGCATGTACCTGCCACTGACAAACGGACATTTGTCGTCATAAGTGCTGTTAATGCTATCCAATGCTACAGGGGTTGCAGGTGCTGACAGAAACCAGTCGTCGAGACTCGTCATGGCAGACCTGGTTACCATGTAAATATCAAAATCGCCACTCCTGTCAGAACAGAAATAGGCTGTGTCAAGTTTCTTACTAAGTGAGAGATAGGCGTCGTTGAAGGCTGAGTTAAAGATTGTGGCAGCCACCGGAGCCTCTACTATCGGAGGGGCAGAGTAAACCGGGATATAGCTGGTATAAACTATGTCCAGGCCGTTGGCTGCTGTCTCTGTGGCAGCCGCCATATACTCAAGCCCGTTGCGGCTGTTGAGAAACCTGTAGGGGCCATATTCATTGCCGCCCGTGTTGAAGACTGAAATTAGCCTGTCAAGGAAGGTATTGGCCGGTGTCTCCGCATTAAGCATGAATGAACCTGTAGTCTGCCCAAAGACATACCAAATCATGCCATGCGTCAGATCAAACTCTCCGCCTGAACTCTGCCTGTTAGAGGAGAAGACCACCGGAAGATGGGAGTTGATCCGTGAAGCCTCTATGTCCATGTTATAGTCGTCATACTGAGTGTTGAGACCCTCAAGCGCCACCACCGAATCAGGGAAGATGCCCATTTCGAATTTGATCTTCAGTGGATCCTTATGACATCCGGATAATAAAAGAAGAATGAAAAACATGGGTATAATAGCCGTAAGCCTGCTGCCAGTCATAACAGTTGTTTCCTTAATAACGTGCAGGAAAGCTATTTAATATGAGGTTCATAAAAAAACCGGACCAATGGCCCGGTTTTCAGAAGGTAGAATTCAGGTTAATTCTAGGGTAATATTTGGTTTTAGGGTAATCTTCTGATCTCAACTATAAGATGAAAACCGGTTGCAGATGGTTGCGTTGGGAAAAAACTTTTTTCCAATGCACTGTTTATCATGTTTATAAAATGAGCCTCCTGTTGATAATTGATTCCTGTAGTGAGCTGATCATATCATTTATCTATTACATTTGCAGAATATTTTTTGGGGAGATGGAAGAAGAGAGATACGGTTTTGTCCATGACAGTGAAATGGAAGAGGTAGTTCTCCGGTTTGAAAAAATGCGGAAGAACAGAGAGACCCGTTATTTTGATGTCAATGAGTTTGAGGCTATCATCGATTATTATCTCGAGGGAAATAATCCGGTGCATGCCTTTGAGGCAACATCACTGGCATGTGAGCTCCATCCCAATTCTGTTCCTATACTGATCAGGAAAGCGCGCGTGCTGCTTGAGAAGGGCAGGGCAACAGAGGCACTGACAATTTCAAAAAGGCTTGAGAATATAGAGCCCGGTAATTGTGACATATACCTGTGCAAGGCTACAGCACTGGCCATGTTGGGTGATATAGGCGGTGCTCGCCGTGTATTTGACCTGGCACTGGCAACAGACTCCGATGATCAGGAGACAATTCTCTACAGCATCTCCCTGGTGCTGCAGAATCTTAACTACCATGAGGAGATGATACCTTATCTGCTCATGCTGGCTGATCTCGAGCCTGATTTCCCGGCACATATCTATGACCTTGCCTATGCCTACGACAAAAAGGGAGACTACAAGAACAGCATAAAGTATTACCTCAGCTACCTCGAAGAGGATCCAAACTCTGACAGCGCATGGTACAACCTGGGTATAATATACAATAAAACAGGTGAGTACGGCAACTCAATTGAAGCTTATGACTATGCTCTGGCCCTCAACCCGGAGAATACCTTCGCCCTCTTTAATAAGGCCAACATACTGAGTAACCTTGAGAAATACAGTGAAGCCATGGATGTCTACCGTGAGTTCGTGGCTGAGGAGCCCGACAGCATGGAGGGACTGACATACCTTGCCGAGTGCTATGACAAGACCGGTGATGAAGTTATGGCCCGCAAGTACTACACTGAAGCTATTGATATTACCCCGGATTTTCCGGACCCGTGGTATGGGCTTGGACTGATGTCACTCACGCGCAACAGGGCTGCCGAGAGCATCGCTCCATTCAAAAGAGCCATTGAGATAGATCCTGAGAACCCTGATTACTGGTTCTCACTGGGGAAAGCCTATATAATGACGGGCAACGTAAAAGAGGCAGTAAGATCTTACAGGGAAACACTCCTGCTTGACGGATACTATGACGAAGCATGGATAGAGATCGGCATAATGGTCATGATGACAGGCACATATAAGGGTGCCATCCGCCTGCTCAACAAAGTGAAGCGCATCAGCGGTGACCTGCCTGGGATATATTTCCTGCTGGCATCAGCATATCTTCATACCGGTAACATGAAAGAGGCTGCCAGAGCACTGGTCAAGGCGGTGCGACTCGACAATGAGCTTCTGGAGGAATATGCCGTACTCCTTCCTGAGGAGAAACTGACCAATGCAATGAAACGACTGTTCAGAAAAACAAACTGAAACTATGAAAAAGGCCAGAGAACTGCTTTCATATATCCCGGAAAGACCTTCAAAACCAAGGAGCGAAGGACTGACAATGGTGATGGATAAAGGATTAAGCCTCAGGGAAGCCCAGAACTTTGCAGAGGCAGGCAGCGAATATGTAGACTATGTCAAGCTTGGATTCGGCACCTCGGTTATTACCCCTGATGTTGACAAGAAGATAAAGATCTACCATGACGCAGGAATGACCGTTTATCTGGGAGGCACACTGTTCGAAGCTTTCATCATAAGAGGACTATTCAGTGAGTATGTTGACCTGCTGAAAGATTCCGGCATAGAAATGCTGGAGGTATCCGATGGATCTTATGAATTTGAGCACAGGAAGAAGCTTGATTATATAAGAAAACTGTCAAAAGATTTCACCGTCATCTCAGAGGTTGGTTCAAAGAAAAAGAACGTAGTCTTTACCCCTGACCAGTGGGTGGAGATGATGAGCGCAGAACTCGCAGCAGGATCCGTGAAGGTCATTGCCGAAGCCCGCGAATCAGGCACAATTGGTATATACAATGACGATGGTTCAGTGAATAGTGAACTCATCAATACCATAAGCAAGAAGATAGGCTTACACAATGTGCTGTGGGAGGCTCCTCTCAAACAGCAGCAGGCCTGGTTTATCACTAACTTCGGAGCTAACGTTAACCTTGGGAATATTGCTCCCCATGAGATCATTGCCCTTGAATCACTCAGGCTGGGACTGAGGAGCGACACATTCTTCAGTTTCTTGCCGGAGAGCATGAAATGAGACTGTTCGGAATAATCGGTTACCCCCTTGGTCACTCATTCTCTCAGAAGCATTTCACTGAAAAATTCCTAAGGGAAAATCTCCCTGATCATGCATATCGTAAATTCGAGCTGTCTGACATAGGCGAGCTGCCTGCCCTGCTTGACAGGGAACCTGATCTCTGCGGGTTTAACGTCACAATACCATACAAGGTGAAGGTATTAGACTACCTCGATGAGACAGACCCTGAGGCTGCAGCGATAGGCTCAGTTAATACTGTCAGGGTCTCACGCAGAAACGGCAGGCGATGGCTTACAGGTTTTAATACCGATGCACCCGCATTCAGGGAATCACTTCTCGGTAACCTTATTACACTGCCTGAGTCAGCGCTGGTTCTTGGTACCGGGGGCGCGGCCAGGAGCGTGATTCACACTCTTCTCGATCTGAATATCATGGCTGTACCGGTATCACGACAGCCGGTGAGAGGTGGTTATTCATACGATGAGCTTCCGGGTGATATGATAGGTGAGGCAGGACTGATTGTCAATGCAACGCCTGTGGGTATGGCCCCTGCAACTGATGCCATGCCTCCATTAGACTACTCTTATCTCAGGGAGGGGCAGATGCTGTTCGACCTGATTTATAATCCACCCGTTACCGCATTCCTCACTAAGGGAGATGATCACGGCTGCCAGACAGTCAACGGGGAGGAGATGTTCCTGATACAGGCTGATCTGGCCTGGGAGATATGGAACGAAGAGATCAGATAAACAGCTCTTCGGGATAACCTATTTCCGTCAGTGACAGACCGTGCGCCGGCGCGGACTGGCCGGCAAGACCACGGTCTCTTCCATTGAGTACCGATTCAAATTCAGCAACGGTAAGCTTTCCTCTCCCCACATAAATCAGCGTTCCAACAATCGCCCTCACCATGTTCCTCAGAAACCTGTCGGCTGTTATGGAAAAGACCAGCCTATGTGACTCCTCATGCCATCGTGCAAGGGTGACCCTGCAAATATTGGTCTTATTGCCCCCATGCAGACGGCAGAAGCTGGTAAAGTCGCTGTGCCTCAGTAACACGGATGATGCTTCATTCATTCGTTCTACATCAAGTTGCCAATAGAGACGCCATGCCGTCTCAAGTAGAAAAGGATCTTTCACTCTGGTGATTGTATACTGATAAGTGCGCGAGAGGGCATCAAAGCGGGCGTTGGCGTCAGGCTTTACCTTCATAATCTTCATTACGGAGATGTCAGCCGGGAGCACCCCGTTGAGGTTATGAAGCAACTTGTCGTCAGTATGCAGATCATCACGTGAAGAATCGAAATGAGCACAGAAGGATGAAGCGTGGACGCCGGAGTCAGTACGGCCCGCACCGGTCACGTCTGTCGGTGACGCCAGCACCGTGCTCAGCACCTCTGCCAGGGTGCCCTGCACCGTAGGCATGCCGGGCTGTACCTGCCAGCCATTGTAGGCTGTACCACGGAACGAAAGAAAGATGAAATAGCGCGTCATATAAATTGCAAAACCGAAAATTCAAATAATGTTAACAGTGCTTCAAGCGTAAATTGATTTAGTAAGTAGAACGATTAAAGATCAAAGATACTTAAAGAACATTGCTCCTGCTGATCCTTTTAACTAAATTGCGACGTTCAAAAAAAGAGCGCAAACATGAGTGAAGCGGCATTAAAAAGAGGATTTGCAAGCGACAATAATTCAGGAGTACATCCTGCAGTTATGAAAGAACTCCTGCGGGTAAACAGGGGACATGTTGTGGGTTACGGCGACGACCCGTTCACCGCGAAGGCAAAGGAGATGCTCAGGAAAGAGCTTGGAGGTGAGGCAGAGATATTCTTTGTCTTTACCGGTACCGCTGCCAACGTGCTGGGACTGACAGGGGTGACAAGATCATGGAACTCTGTCATTACTGCACATACTGCACATATAGAGACAGATGAGTGCGGCGCCCCTGAGAAATTTACAGGCTGTAAGCTGCTGACGGTAGATACTGACGATGGGAAGCTGAAACCTGAGCTCCTGGCCAGGCATATGCACGGGTTTGACTTTGAACACCACAGCCAGCCAAAGGTGATATCCATCTCACAGGCAACGGAGATGGGCACGGTATATACCCCTGATGAGGTGAAGGCACTTGCTGCCTATGCACATAAGCATGATATGCTGCTGCATATGGACGGGGCGCGTATAGCCAACGCAGCCGTCAGCCTCGGCAGACCCTTCAGGGACTTTACCACTGACGCCGGTGTTGACCTCCTCTCTTTCGGAGGTACGAAGAACGGGATGATGTACGGCGAGGCAATATGTTTCCTACGGCCGGGACTCTCTGATGGATTCAAGTATGTAAGGAAACAGGGTATGCAGCTGGCTTCCAAAATGCGCTTTATATCCGCACAGTATCAGGCATACCTCTCCAATAACCTGTGGGAGCAGTGCGCCTCACATTCCAACAGGATGGCACGCGATCTGCAGAAGAGACTCAGGGAGATCAACGGCATAAGAATAACCCAGAAGGTGGAATCAAACGGCATATTCATTATTATGCCTGACAGGGTTGCCATACGCCTTAGCCTGGAATATTTCTTCTATCCATGGAACCAACAGCTATCGGAATACCGACTCATGACCAGCTGGGATACAACTTCAGATGACGTAAGTCAATTTGCTGAACGTCTGGAAGCTATCCTTGCCGAAGAAAAATGATGTTTTGATTTGAAAACCCTATTGTGCTGATGGCCGACAGGGTGGAGGTGGCAATTTTTAAATTTTCACCAGATCAGACTATGGTCCGCGGCTGCCGTAATAGCATACTGTCTCCGTAGCTTAGAAAACGATACCCTGAGGAGAGAGCGTGGTCGTATATCTCTTTCCATGAGCTGCCGGTGAAGGCTGCCACCAGCAGGAGAAGGGTGCTTCGGGGCTGGTGGAAATTGGTGAGCATGCTGCTGACCATGCGGAACCTGTAACCTGGAACAATGATGATATCCGTTTTGGCCTCAAGGATATCAGTGCCTGACTCTTCCATCACTTTCAGGAGCTGATCTATCGCACTCTCAGCAGTGACATCAGATTGGTTTTCGTAGGGCTCCCATTGTGAGACAGACGGTATGCCCTCTGCCGGCCACCTGCCTGCCGCAGAGCTCACCCCGAGCCAGTAGAGGCTTTCCAGAGTCCGGACGGTAGTTGTTCCCACTGCGGTAATCTTTCCTCCTCTGAGGCTTTCTAAAGCAGCTCTTGAGACAAAGAAATGCTCAGTGTGCATCATGTGATCGCTGATAAGCTCTGACTTCACAGGTCTGAAGGTGCCGGCACTGACATGCAGCGTTACCTCTGCCTGCCTGATGCCACGGGCGATGAGGTCTGCCAATACTGCAGGGGTGAAGTGCAGGCCTGCCGTAGGAGCTGCCACTGACCCGCTGACGCTTGCGTAAAGTGTCTGGTAGGTTGATGCATCACTCTCTTCATCTTCTCTGCATAGGTATGGAGGTATAGGCATGTGTCCCATAGCTTCCAGCACCCCGGCAAATGACAGGTCACTCTCATCCCATGAAAACCTTACAATAAATGAGTCACCCTCAGCCTCCAGTCGTTCTGCAACAAGCGTATGCTCTGCGGCGTTGTGAATGAAGACTGCCTTAAGAGGGCCATGCTTCCATCTCTTAAGGTTGCCGACAAGGCATTTCCACTCAACAGGAGTGCCTGATGAAAGGTTCTGGGAGAACTCACCCGGACTATGAGGCTCAAGGCAGAAGACCTCTATCGTTGCCCCGGTCTCTTTTCTGAAGATGAGCCGGGCCCTGATCACCCTGGTGTTGTTGAACACTATAATGCTGTCAGGGTCTGCCAGTGACGGGAACTCGCTGAAAATCATGTCTGTAATCTCACGGCCATCCCACACGAGCATCCTTGAGTTGTCCCTCCCGGGAAGCGGATACCTGGCTATTCTCTCCTGTGGCAGATCATAGGAGTAATCTGTTATCAATATGTCGCCGGGCGCGTTTTTCATTTTTTTGAGGACGGGCAAAAATAGTTAAATTTCCTCTCCAATATCAGGTGATTCTATGTAAGTTTGAGTAGAAATGGTTGATGGTGAAAAGTAAGCGTAATCAGAATAAACCATCCGGAAAAGGCACTGGAAAGGAGATCGACCTGCATCTCAGTCCCGGTCATGGAGGTGCTGATGCCTTGGAACGACAACTTTTGAGGTTTGTAGGAGAGCTCAGGGGTGCAATAAGCAGAGGTGAGAGTGAGATCATCTTCATTCACGGGTCCGGGAGCGGGAAGCTCAGGGACGAAATACGCAGGATTATTACTGCGGAATACCCGCTATGCACCTGCATGGATGCATCCTTCAGCAGGTACGGTTATGGCGGTGCCACTCTGGTAACCATAGGTAAGCAGAACCTGTGATATACCCGGGGCTGGGTTAGGGGTCATAGTTCTTCATCTGGCGCGAAGGTTTTCTTCCCAAAAACCTGATTGATCACCGCATTAACTGAAAATAAGTACCTTTGCACCCTGGCAGGCCGGTCCGTCGCCCCTGGTCATCTGACCGGGAGAGGAAAGTCCGGGCAACACAGAGCACCATCCTTCTTAACGGGAAGATATCCGTGAGGGTATAGTAGTGTAACAGAAAATAACAATCCCGCTTGCGGGGAACTGGTGAAAAGGTGAGGTAAAAGCTCACCGGTCGTGGCGGTGACGTCGCGAGCCGTGCACCTGATGGGTTGAAAGACCATGTATACCGGCGCCTGAGGGCTGCTCGTCCGAGCCGGGGGGTGGGTCGTATGACCCCTTCAGCAATGACGGGGCCAGATAAATGACGGAACAGATGCAACACTCCTCTTGCAGGAGACCGCATCATGACAGAACCCGGCTTACAGGCCTGCCTCTGAAATAAAAGATGCCACCCGTAGTGGGCGGCATCTTTTTTATTATAAACATCTCTCGTCGCATCCCGGGCATCACCCGGTGGCGGCGCAAGGTGTTTTACTCAATCTTAAATACCGAATCGGCAATTTCCTTGTCAATCTCAATCTTATCGAAGGTCATCCCTCCAAGCTCCGTGCCGTTGACAAACTGGGTTATGACCTTGCCGAATTTGATGCCATTCACTTCAATAAACTCCTTCACGTATGACTCAACCTCCATCTCCTGACCCATCTGGCTGACCACTTGCGAGGACTTCACGGTAAGGAAGCTCCCCTTGTCAATGAATGAGGTTGTGCTGTTACCCTCCTCATCCTTGATGGTCACCTTGAAGGCCGGCTTGCCGTCTACGGCTTCCTCTCCTTCAAGAACAACCCTTTGTGCCTTGTAGGCCCCGAGGAATGGATCCAGGAACATGTTGTACTCCTGTACACTGCTGAGCTGCTCAGCTGGTATCTCCACAGGTTCCGTGGCTCCGGCAAAAGGATTAACCATGTAGCCTTTTTCACCGTCAAAGAGAGTGATAATCTCCATACCACTGAAAGTAATCACCACTTTCACCTTATCCGGCCTCTTGATCATAATGGTGAGTGGCATCTCTGTCCCCATTTGAATCACCTTACCCTCTATGGTAATGGTGGTCGCTTTCTCAAGGTTTTCACTTCCGTTGGCTGCATAGTACTTTTTTACAATCTCGTCAAGCGTCTGGGCACTGCAAACTGATGCAACCAGAATAGCTGCAAGAAACATAATTGACTTTCTCATAACGTTTTAATTAGTTGGTGAATAAAGTACATTAACTATAGTTTTTATTAATGCTCATTTTAAAAATGTACCGTCAGCCTCATTAGGCCTCTTTCCAGTCGCTCATCATCGATTCCAAAATATAAGCTGTGATGTAAACGGTTGGCTTTGCAGTTCATCTCTTGCAGTTCAATAAGACACATTTCCGACAGTAAAAGAAAATTACTGCTGCCACCGTGATTTAATGACAGTATATTCACTTCACTGACTTTCATGATATAAAATTACTAAAGTTTTTATTAATCCCCCTTATTATATTTATAAATCTTCTGCCATTTTGAAGCAAGTTGCGTACGTAATTCATTTTCTCGGGTATTGGTACCGGGATCATAGAAAAGAGTACCCGATATCTCTTCAGGCAGATAGTTGTCAGCCACAAAGTTATCATCGAAATCATGGGCATACTTGTATCCCTTGTGATAGCCCATATCTTTCATCAGTTTAGTAGGGGCATTTCGCAGATGCAGCGGTACAGGAAGGTTTCCGTGCTCGTGCACTGCACCTATGGCTTTTTCAATAGCCATGTATGAGGCGTTGCTCTTGGGAGAGGTGGCAAGATAGATAGCTGTCTCCGAGAGTATTATTCTCGATTCAGGCCATCCAACGAGATTGACGGCGTTGAAACATGCCTGTGCCAGCAAGAGGGCATTGGGATTGGCCATGCCAATATCCTCGGCAGACAGGATCACCATACGGCGTGCGATGAACTTCACATCTTCACCTCCTTCAACCATGCGGGCTAGCCAGTAAACTGACGCATTGGGATCGGAGCCGCGGATAGATTTGATGAAAGCCGAGATGATATCATAATGCTGCTCACCGTTCTTGTCATACATGGCAAGATTCTGCTGCACATGACTCAGCACCAGGTCATCAGTGATAATAATCTCCTCATTTCCCTTCTCAGCCTCAAGTGAAACAGTCAGCTCAAGCGCATTGTAAAGCTTACGGGCATCACCACCGCTGATACGTATCAGAGCCTCATAATCATGGACATCTATCTTGTACTGAGACAAGTAGTAATCTTTTGAAATTGCTTTGTCGACAAGTGTTTTAAGTGCCTCATCATCAAGATGCTTAAGTACGTAAACCTGGCATCTGGAGAGGAGCGGGGAGATAACCTCAAATGAGGGGTTCTCTGTGGTGGCGCCTATCAGGGTGAGCAGGCCCTGCTCCACCGCTCCAAGAAGTGAATCCTGTTGTGATTTGTTGAAGCGGTGTATCTCATCAATGAAAAGTATCGGGTTTGGTTTGCCAAAGAACTGCTGGCCTCTGGCTTTCTCAATGGTCTCGCGTACCTCTTTGACCCCGCTGTTAACCGCACTCAGCTGGAAGAACGATCGCTCCAGCTTCGATGCTACAATCCTTGCCAGAGTGGTTTTTCCAACCCCCGGAGGCCCCCACAGAATGAAGGAGGGTACGTTGCCTGACTCAATCACTTTCCTTAGAACACCGTTGTGACCAACCAGGTGATCCTGTCCGGCGAACTCCTCAAGTGACTGTGGCCTCAGTCTGTCTGCAAGTGGTTGATTTGAAAACATATAGCTATGTGTAAAATTTTACTGCAAATTATTATAAAATCGGTTGCAGAGTTATGTTTTTGGTATTTTTAGAAAAATATTTCCTTAAAATAAAATAAATTAATACTTTTAGCAATTAAATTTCACATCACACATACTGTTTGCATTAAGAAATTCGTTTAGTAACAGGATCTTATCAAATTCCGGTAACTATGAAAAAACCTCTACTGATCACCTTAATCATTCTTGCAGTACTGCTGTTGATACCGGCTGTAAGCTTTATCAGATGGGCATTCCAGGAAAAGAAGCCGATAGATATTGTTATCCTTGACAAGACTGTTCCGACCCTTGACCGGCTTGGTCACCGCTCGTTTATATATGTTCTGACTAACGAAAGATTTGTAAGAGATACGAAGGGTGGCAGTTTTTCAGCAGCCAAAGATTACTACGGATTTGTACCCCTGAGGCCTGTCAGGGAAAAGCAGTTCAGGAAGAAGGACTTTCGCCTTACAGAGCTGATTGAACTGGCTGAGAATAATGATGCACTGTACTACACCGACACTTACGGTGTCTTTTTCAACGACTGGTACCAGGGTATCAAAAAGGCCCGCAGGTCACGCAAACTCTATGGCGGCCTTAACAATAATGATTACCTCCTGATGGTGGAGATGAAAAGACGTGATAAGCTGGTGATTGCTGAATATAATACCTTCGATTATCCTACTGCTGGCCTTGAGAAATTTAAGGCTGAGGAATTGCTCGGGGTTAATTCAGAAGGATGGATGGGTCAATACTACAAAAGCCTTGACACTGTATCACCTCAAGGTGTGCCGGTATGGATGTCTGCCCTGTTCAGGAAACAATACCGTGAACCGTGGGCATTTACCAACCCGGGCGTCGTACTGCTGAAGGAAAACAGCATTATAGTCCTGGAGGAAGGCAAACACCTTACATCAGCGATGCCGATGATTGTTACAAGTGAAGCCAATGCTGTCAGGTTCAATGTGCCACAGAGCGTTACATTTATCAATTGCTTCGACATAATTGATCCGGGGCAGAATAATGTCATTTCCGAATTCATCCTGAACACCACTCCGGAAGGCGATACTCTTCTGGCAGCGAATGATCTGACGTCGGTATTTCCGGCAGTGACACAGGAGCCGCTGGTGCAGCGGACATATTACTTCTCGGGTGATTTTGCAAACAACGATATTCCGTTCTGGACAGCCAGATTCAAAAACATACAGAAAGGTGCCAGGGCTCTGCTCTATTCAGATAACCCAAATGACCCCGACAGATTCTTCTGGCTCTATTACAAGCCTCTGTTAACCTCAATCTTCACTGAGTATCAGGAAGCTCCTGATCGAAAATAAGATCCCTTGATAAAAAGGAAAACAGGCCACGGCCTGTTTTTTTTTGTTTTTGTCCCGGCATAGCTTCAACTATAGGGTGGGAGACCTGAAAGTACCATGACTCCAGAAAAAGTCAGTCAGAGGTAAAGGAGGTCCATTATCAGGCGGAAGCCCAAATAGCTCAGAGAAACTAAACATAACCGCAGCAAAATATGTTATATGAAGGTTATCCCTACAATGCGGGGCATCGTATCTTTGAGAAATAATTATATACGTTTTTATGTATGAATGCAACAATAATACAGAGCGGAATTACGTGGGAGGACAAGAGTGCTAACCTCAGACACATCTCTGACCTGATTGACAGGGCCGCACCGGTATCAGGTGTAGTGGTGCTGCCGGAGATGTTCACCACGGGATTTTCAATGAACCCTGCCTCTCTGGCCGAGACTATGGATGGTCATGCTGTCAGCTGGATGAAAGACAAAGCTAAAGCAGGCGGATTTGGATTATGCGGGTCACTCATTATTTCGGAAGATGAGAAGTTCTTTAACCGTCTGATCTTTGTCACTCCGGAAGGTCAGATCACTTACTATGACAAACGCCACCTGCATTCAATGAGTGGTGAACAAAATGTTTATAGTGCAGGTAATAAGCGCGTTATAACTAGCTACCATAACTTTAACTTTAACATGCAGGTATGCTATGATCTGCGGTTCCCGGTGTGGTCACGTAACCGTGGCGACACTGATGTGATCATCTATTCGGCCAATTGGCCTTCAGTCCGTAATAACGTCTGGAAAAGCCTTCTTGTGGCAAGGGCGATAGAGAATCAGTGCTATGTAATTGGGGCCAACAGGGTGGGTGTAAATCCCGATGGAACGACCTATATGGGCGATTCAGCAATTATCAGTCCCAGGGGTGAGATACTTGCATCACTCGAGCCTGGCGTAGAGGGAGTTGCCTCTGCTCTGCTCTCAATGGAGATTCTGAATAAATACAGAAGTGACATGCCCATATGGCGTGATGCAGACCCGTTTACACTCACCTGACCGGGAGGGGAGTCATTATTATTATTTGTTCCTTAACGCGGCATAGAGCACCTCTGCCGGATGCAGAGCCACGCGCCCTGTGCCATCACTGATATGGTGCCTGCAACTTGTTCCGGGAGCACATAGAATGGTTCTCTCTGATGCTGCCCTGACCTCAGGGAAGAGGATTAACTCACCTACCTTCTGCGAAAGATCATAATGTACCTTCTCGTACCCGAAGGCCCCTGCCATGCCGCAGCAGCCTGATGGTATCTCCCTCACACGGTAACCTGCAGGGATACACAGTGCCTCAATCAGAGGAGTAGAAGTGGTGATGGCCTTTTGCTGGCAGTGCGCGTGGACAATCACCTCGGCTTTCTCATCGAGAAACATCTCAGCAGTTATTTTTCCCTTTTTGAATTCCCTGACAAGGAACTCCTCGAGAAGAAAGGTGTTTTCAGCAAGCCTCAGTGCCTGCAGGCGATGCGTGTCACCGGCAAGATCCGGAAACTCATCCCTGAAACCCAGTATCGCGGAGGGCTCTATACCCACCAGCGGACGATCAGCGCTAATCAGAGGGTCAAATGTCTCAATATTTCTAATTATCAGACTCTTCGCCTTCCTGAGAAATCCTTTTGAGATGTAAGTACGTGCACTTGCCTCATGGCTGATGGTCAGCACCCTGTAACCCAGTCCGGTCAGCAGCCTGACAGCAGTTATACCAATATGGGCATCATTATGATCAGTAAACTCATCAATGAAGATGTATACTTCACCTGAAGGATTGGCAGGATTGATTTTACTGAGATTCTTCCTGAGCCATGCCCTGAAGGTCAGAGGTGCCAGCAGCGGGATGCTGCGTGCAGAAGCAAATCCTGCTATTTTTTTGATTACCAGTGAGGTGATCTTATTGGTAGCAAAGAAATTGAATATTCCCGGGATAAATGAAAAGAGGCTGTATATCTTCGGCAGCGAGGCTATCATTCGTGTGCGCAGTGAAGGCGGATGAATGTCATGGTAATGCTGCAGGAATTCGGATTTAAGCTTTGCAATGTCAACTCCTGAGGGGCATTCGCTGCGGCATCCTTTGCATGCCAGGCACAGGTCAAGGATGTCGTAAATCTCGCTGCTGTCCCATGGGTTCTCCCTGTCGGCATAGAGCATCTCCCTCAGTATGTTGGCCCTGGCCCTTGTTGTAAGACGCTCATCCGCCGTTGCCATAAAGCTCGGGCACATGGTACCCCCTATAGTGCTGCTCTTTCGGCAGTCGCCTGACCCGTTGCACTTCTCTGCCGCCCTGACAACGCCGCCGACATCCGAGAAATCATAGTATGTATCCAACTCCGGAGTAGGCCTGCCCGGATCATACCTGAGGAAGGTGTCCATTGGCGGGGTGTCGACTATCTTGCCCGGGTTGAGAATATTATCCGGATCAAAACAACGCTTTACTCTCTTGTTAAGCTCATAGTTATGCTCACCTATTATGATTGGGATGAACTCTCCCCGGAGACGGCCATCGCCATGCTCGCCGCTCAGGGAGCCCCTGTATTTTTTGACTAGGTGAGCCGTCTTTTCTCCTATGGCCCTCAGCTCACCTGCTTCAGCGGCGTCCTTCAGGTTAATAATGGGTCTTATATGCAGCTCGCCGGTACCTATATGTGCATGATATACTGACTCTTTGCCATATGAGGCCAGCATCTCCTCAACCTCATTCACAAAATCGCCCAGCTTTTCCACCTCTATGGCGCAGTCCTCAATGAGGGATATCGGCTTGCCATCTCCCGGTAGATTCGAAAGGATACCCAGACCTGCCTTACGCAGATCCCACACCTTTTTCAAGTCATTGCCCCATACAACAGGAAAAGCGTATCCCAGCCCCTCGCCACGCATATCAGCCTCCATGGCTTTCGCCGGGGCAGCTATCTCATCACTCTTCTCTGTGGCAAATTCCACCAGCAGGAGGGCCCCGGGCTCACCCTCTATGAAGAACATGTTTCTTTTCTGGCTCTCAACCGTTGTTGCAAGAGATAATATCGTGCTGTCCATTAATTCAACTGCCCATGGTTTGTATCTCAGGGCTATCAGATTGGCCCTGAAGGCATCTTTGCGCTGATGCAGGTGAACGCAGACAAGGGCCTTGACAGGCGGAGGGAGAGGCACAAGACCCAGCCTGGCCTCGGTGATGATGGCCAGTGTGCCCTCCGAGCCGGCTATCAGCCTGGCAAGATTGATACCCCTGCCTGAAGAGGCTGTAAAGGGTTCGCTGTAAAGCAGATCGTCAAGGGCATAGCCGGTATTACGCCTGGGTATATTTTTACTGGGGTAATCATTAATGATAGAGTTGCGGTTTGTCTCGTCTGACAACATACTCTCTATCTCCCTGTATATCTTTCCCTCAGCTGTTGTCAGCGTGCACTTGTGTATGAACTCTTCCTCGGTCAGCTCCCCGAAGAGAACTTCGGTACCATCATGAAGGAGCGCCTTAACATCGATGATATGATCCCTTACAGAGCCGTAGATAATGGAATGGAGGCCGCAGCCATTGTTGCCTATCATGCCCCCTATGTTGCACCTGTTCGAGGTCGATGTCTCAGGACCGAAAAACAGTCCGTGGTCATGCAGCATAGCATTGAGCTCGTCAGGAACCACCCCGGGCTCGAGGCGCACCCATCTCTCCTCTGTATTGAGCTCCAGAACCTTATTAAAGTGAAGCGACAAGTCAGCGACTATCCCTGAGCCTACTACCTGCCCGGCAAGAGAGGTGCCGGCAGCCCTGGGGATAATTCCGATATGAAATGATGCCGCAAAGGAGAGAAGCTTCTTCAGATCATCGCTGTTGCGAGGAAAAACAACAGCCAGGGGCTTTTCACGGTATATTGAAGCATCAGTAGAGTACATCAGCCTTGAGACATTGTCTCTTCTTAACTCACCCTCCAGGGAGGCCTCAAGAACATCTAAATCATCCGTAGTAAAAACAGTCTCCATATGCATCCATTTCCTGTGTCAAAAATAGAGATTTGCTGTTAGCAAACAGAATCCCGGAAACCCTTTTCGATAAAAAAGCTGACCTGATTAATTCATTTTTTGACTAAATAGACACCGGATATCTAGTTAAGTAGCTATAAATCATACCCATAATATGATTAGTCTTGGTCTTGGGATACATGCGGTCCACTTAATTAATACCACATATTGCTTTGATTTTCAATAGTCAACACTTCTTGTATACAATTTCACCAGCTTTTTCAGCTAAAATATTATAAATCTGATATTAATCATTGTGTGAGTAATTGTGCGGTTGCACTTTATTCGTACATTTACAACCACATAATATTTAAACTAAATTACTGATAACCAATGAAATTGCTTGAACAGATCAAAGCGAATGCCAGGAAGCATAACAAAAGAATTGTCTTACCGGAAGGAAACGAAGAGAGGACTCTCCGCGCAGCGGATGCAGTGATAGCTGAAAATATAGCCCGTATAACGCTTCTGGGCGATCCGGTGGAGATAACGAAACTGGCGGAATCCTTTGGTTTGAAAAACATAGCGAAAGCGGAGATCATTAACCCGGTTGATCATCAGAAGAAGCAACAGTACATTGACCTGCTGGTTGAGTTGCGTAAGAGCAAGGGCCTTACCAGGGAAGAAGCTTTGAAACTTATAGAAGACCCCCTGTATCTGGCTGTCATGATGATTAAGAGTGGTGATGCCGACGGTGAGGTTGCCGGTGCCAGGAGTGTTACAGGTGATGTTCTAAGGCCTGCCTTCCAGATTGTCAAGACTGCTCCGGGCATCTCAGTGGTTTCAGGAGCTTTTATAATGATTCTGCAGGATAAGGAGTTTGGCGCCGACGGAATTATTGTCTTCGCTGACGGCGCAGTGCATCCCGACCCTACAGACAAGGAGCTCGCTGAAATAGCTGTGGCTACAGCACGTACCACCAGGGATATTGTAGGGGTTGAACCTAAGGTTGCCCTGCTGAGCTTCTCGACTATGGGCAGTGCAAAACACCCGATGGTTGATAAGGTTGTCAGTGCCACAAAGATGGCCAGGGAGATGGCACCCGAGTTCATGTTCGAGGGTGATCTGCAGGCTGATGCAGCACTGATAGAGGCCATAGGGCAAAAAAAGGCTCCCGGAAGTAAGATAGCAGGTAAAGCAAACGTACTTATCTTTCCTAACCTTGAATGCGGTAACATTGCCTACAAGCTTGTTGAACGCCTCGCTCATGCTCAGGCCATAGGCCCTGTACTGCAGGGTATGGCAGCACCGATAAATGACCTTTCAAGAGGCTGCTCGGTAAGTGATATCGTAAACGTAATAGCCATAACAGCCAATCAGGCTGCAGGCCTCACCAAATAATATCCTGAAAATGACAATACTTGTACTTAACTGCGGCAGCTCATCAATAAAGTATCAGCTGTTCAATATGTCAAACAACGCTGAAGTGCTGGCAAAAGGACTTCTAGAACGAATCGGTATCACTGACGGCATCCTAACACACAAACCTACAGGCAAGGAACCATACAAGATAGTACTTGACATACCCGACCACACCGTAGGAATAAACATGGTGATGGAAGCGCTGGTACACCCTGTCCATGGTGTCATTAAAGATGTATGCGAGATAAAAGCGGTTGGCCACAGGGTGGCACACGGGGGAGAGAATTTCAAGGAGTCTGTTCTCATTGACAATGATGTAAAGCGCGATATTGAAAAATGCGCTGAGCTGGCACCGCTTCATAACCCGGCACACCTCAAGGGGATACTATCTTGCGAGAAGCTGCTGCCGGGAATGCCCCAGGTGGCGGTATTTGATACATCGTTCCACCAGACCATGCCTGACTATGCATACATGTATGCAATTCCATATGAGTACTATGAAAAGTACAGGATACGCAAATATGGATTCCACGGCACCAGCCACAGGTTTGTGGCCGAAAAAGCGTGCAGGATACTTGACATGCCTATGGACAAGTCCAAAATAATAACTTGCCATCTCGGTAATGGTGCCTCCATAACGGCAATAGAAAACGGAAAGTCGATAGACACCTCTATGGGCTTCACCCCGGTAGACGGTGTGATAATGGGTACGCGCACGGGAGAGATAGACCCTGGCGTGCTTTTATATCTTGCTGACAAAGAGGAGCTGAGCGTCAGCGGCGTGAACAATATGATCAACAAGAAAAGCGGCGTAGCCGGTATCTCCCAGCTCTCATCAGACATGCGCGATCTTGAGGCGGCAGCACTCGAGGGAAATCCTAAGGCTCTCCTGGCTCTGAATATGTATTCATACAAGATCAAGAAATTCATCGGAGCATATGTGGCAGCCATGAACGGACTTGACCTGCTAATCTTCACCGCAGGCGTAGGCGAAAATGATTTCAATGCAAGGAAAATGATATGCAGCGAGATGGAATATATGGGAATAGAGATTGACACTCAGGTCAACCACGGGGCCAGAGGTAAGGACCTGGTAATATCAAAACCATCTTCAAGAGTGAAAGTCATGGTAGTCACTACCGACGAAGAATTTGTTATAGCGGCAGATACTCAGTCAATAGTTGAGAAACTTCATATATTAAACTGTAAATAATGATCTTAAGACATCTGTCTGAACTAAAGGAACTGCTTGTAGACAAGCCAACCAGGAGAATGGTTCTTGCAGCTGCGCAGGATCATAACTCGCTTGTTTCAGCCCTGATGGCTGCCAAAGATGGTTTCATTGAGCCGATACTCGTTGGCGACAAGGAGGCTGTGCAGAGGATAGCCGTAGATCATAACCTCGACATCACGGGGATACGGATGATACACGAGCCTGATACAGATATGGCAGTGGAGATAGCAGTCAAAATGGTACGCAGTAACCAGGCTGACATCCTGATGAAGGGTAATGTCGGGACCTCATCGTTGCTTAAGGCAGTGCTGAACAAAGAGTGGGGGCTGAGATCAGGCTCACTGCTCTCTCATTTCGCCATCTTTGAAATAGCGGCTTACCATAAGCTCATAGCAGTCACCGACGTGGCGATGAATATCGCTCCTAATCTGCAGGATAAGATCGCTATTGTGAAAAACTCTGTTCTTTGCTTTAACAGGCTCGGTATAGAATTGCCCAAAGTGGCGGTGCTCGGGGCAGTGGAGATGGTGAGCGAGAACATGCAGGCTACACTTGATGCTGCTCTGCTGTCAAAGATGAACCAGAGGGACCAGATCAGCAACTGCCTTATTGACGGTCCGCTAGCCTTTGATAATGCTGTCAGCCTCGAGAGTGCCAATCATAAGGGTATAAGGAGTGAGGTGGCTGGTGACACTGACCTGTTGATGGTGCCTGACATAGAGGTGGGTAACGTACTGTATAAGTCACTTGTCTTCTTTGCAAATGCCGGAGTGGCAGCAGTGATCCTCGGAGCCACCGCACCTATCGTTCTGACCTCCAGAAGTGACTCTGATCAGGCTAAGTATTACAGTATCCTGCTTGCCGCCGCAATCTCAAAGACAGACTGATATGATCACCAGCCTGGCACAGATGGCTGACGCTGTCAGGTCAGCCGGTACAAGATACAGGATAGCAGTTGCATGGGCCCAGGACCCGAATACTGTAGGCTCCCTGTACCGGGCTGTCAGCGAAGGATTTGCAGAGGCGCTGATGATAGGCCGGAGAGAAACAATACTCGAAAAATGCCATAATACCGGTGCCGACCCTGAACGGTTTACTATCATAGAGGCGGAGAATGAAAAGGAGGCAGCTGTGATGGCTGTCAGCCTCGCCCGCTCCGGAGAAGCCGATATTGTAATGAAGGGCCTCGTGGGTACTGACAAGTTCCTGAGGGCAGTAATGGACAAGGAGAAAGGATTGCTTCCTCCTAAAGCGGTGATGAGCTATGTATGTGCCGTTGAGATACCTGCATACAAGAAACTGCTCTTTATTACCGATACTGCCGTAATACCGTTTCCTGACCTTGACCAAAAGGTGGCTATGGCTGAATATGCACTCACTATGGCACGTAGGTTCGGAATAATGAAGCCCTCAGTGGCATTGATAGGGGCATCGGAAAAGGTGAGCAGCCACTTCCCCAATACACTCGACTACTCGGTAATGTGCAAGATGGCGGAGAGAGGACAGATTTCACCTTGCGTAATGGACGGACCTGTTGACCTCTTTCTGGCGTGCGACCCGGAAAGCCTGAAAATCAAGGGAGTAGATACACCTCTCGGAGGCAATGCTGACATACTGCTTTTCCCGTCACTGGAGGCCTGCAATCCCTTTTATAAGGGACTGATGCTATTCGGCGGAGGCGAACTGGCAGGAATGATCTGCGGCACAACAAAACCGGTGGTACTGATGTCAAGAAGCGAGAGCGAACTGTCAAAGTACTATTGCGTGGCTCTTGCATGCCTGATGGCGTCATCCAAAAACCATGGCTGACGGCGTCACCCACAAACTATGCCTGACGGCGTCATCCACAAACTGAGATAAATGAAAGAAATGCTTATCCTGGCTGTCAATCCCGGCTCCACCAGCACAAAGCTTGCCCTCTATAAAGGATTTGAACAGCTGTTTGAGAAGACACTGAGACATACCACCGCCGAACTGGCAGAATTTCATGGGGTAACAGATCAGCTGCCTTTCAGGTACAGGGTGATTATGGATGCCCTCAGCGAGATAAAAACCGATCTGAAGGATATTTCTGCAGTTGTAGGCAGGGGTGGACTGGTCAATCCTATTGAATCGGGTATCTATGAGGTCAATGAGCTCATGAAGAAGCACCTGACCCTTGCCATACACGGTGAACATGCAAGTAACCTGGGCGCCCTGCTGGCTGATATGATGGTGGCATCAATGCCCGGAGCCAAGGCGTATATTGTTGACCCGGTGGTTGTTGACGAGTTTGAGCCGGTTGCACGTCTCTCAGGCCATCCTCTTATCGTCAGACGTTCAATATTCCATGCCCTGAACCAGAAGGCAGTAGCCAGAATCTATGCGGGAACTATAGGCAAAAATTATGAAGATCTTAATCTTATAATCGCCCACATGGGTGGCGGTATAAGCGTAGGAGCCCATTGCAGGGGCAGAGTGGTGGATGTAAACAATGCCCTCAACGGCGATGGACCCTACTCACCTGAACGCAGCGGAGGACTACCTGCAGCGCAGCTTGCTGAGATATGCTTCAGTGGAAATTATACCCTCCCTGAGATCAAGACCATGCTTGCCGGCAAGGGAGGAATGGTGGCCTATCTGGGAACAAACAACTTTCAGGAGGTAATCCTGCGGGCTGAAGAAGGTGACGAGCATGCTGCCCTTATAATGCAGGGATGTTGTTATCAGATAGCCAAGGAGATAGGAGCAATGGCAACCGTGCTCTCCGGAGATGTAGATGCCATTATCCTTACCGGTGGACTGGCTTATAACCTGGATCATGTAGAAAATATTACTTCCAGGGTGAAGAGTATCGCCCCGGTCTTTGTCTATCCCGGGGAGGATGAGCTCAAAGCGCTGGCCTATAACGGCTTTCTTGCCGTAACCGGACAAATCCCTGTGAAGGAGTACAAGGGCTAGGGGCAGGGGGCATGGGGCATGGGGCATGGAGCCAGCCTTCAGTCTCCAGCCAGCAGTCAGCAGCCTTCAGTCAGCAGTGACCTTCCGACCTTGAGACCTTCAGACTTCCGACCTTGACTTGACCTTTAGACTCTCAGACCTTCAGACTTCCGACCTTGAGACCTTCAGACTCTCAGACCTTCAGACTTTCAGACGGAGCGAAGCGACAGACCTTGAGACCTAAGGAACGGATAGTGCTACCGGCAGTATTTTCCCGTTGAAGAACTTGTTGCCGTTGACTGCGAAATTAGCAATGAAAGCAGCCATCTCCGAAGGCGATACAGGTGCGGAAAAACCAGGGAACGCAAGTCCGAACATCTCTGTCTGCACAGCCCCGGGACAGAGGCAGTTGAACGAGATGCCCCTCTCCGCATATTCCGCTGCAAGACATTCTGTTAGTACAGCCATAGCCCCCTTTGCAGCGCTGTAGTATGATAGTCCTGAAAACTTGAGGCTGCCCTGGAAGCCTCCCATGCTGCCGATATTCACCACATGTGATCCTCTTCCCATCAGCGGCAGAAGCGTGGCTGTCAGTAATGCGGCAGATGTAAAGTTCACACTTACCGTCTCAGCTATTTCTTCCTCGCTGTGCTCTTCAAACGACTTGTTGACAAGGTACCCGGCATTATTAATAAGGATATCAACCCTGCCTGTCTCTTCACTGAGCATTGTTTTAAGCTTCCTGAGCGACAATCTGTCTGAAGTGATATTGATAGGCACCGCAACGATATTCCTGTGCCCAGAGGCTTCAGAAAGGCTCCTGAGTGCTTTCTCACTCC